>JALWUZ010000101.1 GCA_027079895.1 Anaerolineae bacterium | reverse complement strand
TTCCGCGCCCGACGGGCGGCCACCGCGAGCAATCCCAGCGCGCCGGCAGCGACGAGCACATTCGCCAGCAGAAACGCCAGCGTCCAGCCCCAGATACCAATCCCCTCCGGCAGCAACTTCCCCACCACAGCCAGCACCGAAAGCGTCACCAGGGCCAACGGGGTGATGAACTTCCAGTTGACCGAGAGAATCTGGTCAATCCGCAGCCGGGGGAGAGTGTACTGCATGAACTGAATCACCAGCATCACCAGCAACGTCTTGATCGCCAGCCACACCGGGCCCAGGATGGGAGCCTGCTCGACCCAGGGGCCGCGCCACCCCGACAGGAACAGCGTCGAGAAGAGCACGGAGACCATCAACTGATTCATGAACTCCGCCAGGTAGAACATACCGAACTTCATCCCGCTGTACTCGATGAAGTACCCGGCCACGATCTCCGAGTCCGCCTCGACCAAATCGAAAGGCCGCCGTCCCAACTCCGCCAGCAGAGAGGCCAGGAACAGCACGGCGGGGATGGGCATCGCCAGGATGAAGGGCACGTCCTGGGCGGCCACGATGTCCTGCAAGGAGAACGACCCCGCCGCCATCACCACCCCCAGCACGGCCAGAGCCTGCGGTACCTCGTAGCCGACCAGCGTAGCCACTCCGCGCAACGCGGCCAGCAGCGCGTACTTGTTGTTGGAACTCCAACCGGCCATTAGGATGGAGACGATCCCTCCCGCCCCGACGGAGAGAATGAAGAACACGCCGATGTTGATATCGGCCCCGATGAGCCCCTGTCCGAGCGGGATGACCGCCCAGACGAGCACGGCGACCGCCATCACGATTACCGGGGCAATGTTGAAGACCCAGTAATCGGCGGCGTCGGGGATGACGTCCTCTTTGGTGAACATCTTGATGGCGTCGGCGAAGACCTGGAACAGCCCGTAGGGGCCGCCGTAAGCCCCGGAGTTGTTGGGGCCCAGCCGGTCGCCGATGCGGGCGACGATCTTCCGCTCGTACCAGATGAGGAAGAACATCGCGGTCAGCGGCACGATGGCGAGGAGGAACGCTCCGGCCACCAGCGAGATGATCTGCACCCAAACGTCCGGCAGTCCGAAGTTGATCAGCAAGCCGTGGAACCACTGCCCGATGTTGACAAACGGGTCTTTGAGGAACTCGAAGAAGGCCATACGCTTGACTCCTGTGGGGGTCGGGGGTCACATCCACTCCAGGGCCTTTTGCCGCCAGAGGTAGAACAACCCACCGAGCAGGATGAGGATGAAGAGCACCGCTTCGACCACGGCGTAAAGGGTCAGGCCGTTGTACGCCACGGCCCAGGGGAACAGAAACGCGGCCTCGACATCGAAGACCACGAAGGCCAGGGCGTAAGTGTAGTACTGGGCCTTGAACTGCACCCAGGTATCCCCGTGAGTGCGCACGCCGCATTCGTAAGTTGAAGATTTGCGGGGGTTGGGCTTCTTGGGGCGGAAGAACCAGGCCAAGACCGGAGGGGCTACACCGAAAACAATCGCGACGACCAAAAAGACACCGACGAAAGCGAATTGGTTTAGCACGTGAGCCTCCAGGGAGAAGGTTTTCGTGGGCGGCAAATATTATATCACAATCGCCGATGGTGTAAAGTTTTGACGCGCTCCGCTCCCTCCGCGCGTATCTGTGACAGTCAAGGGGCAGGCGATGGCAGTGCCATCGCCCATCCAGCAACCTCCAACCTTCGCGTGCCCCCACACTTGCGGGCCTATACACCTATGCTATAATCGCGGGTAATCATCTGGGGAGGGGCTCTGTGCGCCGTAAAAGCGGGTGTATCGCCTGGGGAGTCATCATCGCGGCCCTCGCCGTGCTGTTCCTGGCGTGGCAGTACGCCAGTTTCCGTCAGGCCGGGCGCGTCCTGCCGGAGGGGATGACGATGGCCGGCCTGGACGTGGGCGGGATGAGCCGCGAGCAGGCCCTCAACGCGCTGGAAGTGGCTTTCGCCACCCCGTTGGACGTGGTCTACCAGGGGCAGCACCTGCCCCTCGCGCCCGACAGCGTCGAACTGTACTTCGATTCCGGCGCGACGGCGGCTAACCTGGACGCGGCCCTGGCGAAGTCGCACGGCCTCGACGGTTTCATCGCCTACGTCCTGCGGCGACCCCAGGAGCCCATAGCGGTGCCGGTCGCCGTCGGGTACTCGGAGGAACGGCTGGACGGCTTCCTGACCCGCGTAGCCCAGCAGTACGACCAGCCGCCACAGCCGCCGGTCCCCCTGCCGACCGGGTTGACCATCAGCCCAGGGCAGCCGGGGTACACGCTGGACATCACCGCCTCCCGGCCGCTGGTGGGGGCCGCGCTCCTCTCCGCCGCTCAACAGCAGGTCACGCTGACAGTGCAGACCGCGCCTCCCCCACCGCTGACGATGGACGTGCTGGAGGAGTTGCTCCGGGCCATCGCCGGCGGGCATGCCGACCTGGTCACCGGCATCTTCGTCAAGGATTTGCAGACCGGCGAGGAGTTGGGCATCAACGCCGAGGTAGCCTACGCCGGCCTGAGCGTGCTCAAGATCGCCATCCTGGAAGAGACCTACCGTTACCTCGACCCGCCGTTGAGCGCGGAGGTGTCCGACTGGCTGAGCGACACCCTGGGCGTCACCAGCAGCAACTTCAAGGCCAACCTCCTGTTGCAAAACGTCATCGGCGGCGGCGATGGGTATCAGGGGGCCGAGAACTTGACCACCTCGATGAACTACCTGGGGCTCGTCAACACCTTCATGGTCGCCCCCTACGACGAGGAGGATAACGGCCTCTTCACCATCGTTACCCAGGCCAACTCCCGCACCGACATCACCACCAACCCCGACCCGTACATGCAGACCACACCCCTGGACATCGGCCTGCTGTTGGAGATGATCTACCAGTGCAGCCAGGGAGGGGGAGCGTTGATGGTCGCCTACCCCGACGACTTCACCGCCGACGAGTGCCAGCAGATGATCGAATGGCTGACCGGCGACCGCATTGACAGCCTCATCGAGGCCGGAGTGCCGGTGGGAACCCGCATCGCCCACAAGCACGGCTTCGCCGGAGATACGCACGCCGACGCCGCCATCATCTTCAGCCCTGGCGGGGACTTCGTGCTGGTGATCTACGTCTACCGCCCGGAGTGGCTGGAATGGGAGGAGAGCGCACCCTACATCGCCAACATCGCCACGGCGACCTACAACTACTTCAACCCCCAGTAACCGCCGGTCGTTTTAATCCTTTGCGCGTTTAGCCATTTGGCTCTATAATTGACACACTATGGTATCGCTCGACACACATCACATCCGACAGCCGTCCTCCGGCGGACAGCCACCTCAGCGGCCACGACCGGCGCAGCCGCCCCGTCCCCCTGCCGGTCGAGCGGGGGGAAAGACCAAGCACGTGACGCCGCCGGACCAGCCCTCCTCCGCCGTCGAGGGGCGGCTGCCCGACGGACATCTGCTGCAACAGCGGTACCGCGTCCTGGGGCTGATGGCCGTCGGCGGGATGAGCACCGTCTACAAAGTCCAAGACCTGCGGTTTACCAAAGTCGTCCGGCTGTGCGTCGCCAAAGAGATGCTCAACACCGCCAACGACCCACAGGTGCGGGAGATGATCCGGCGCAACTTCGAGCGCGAGGCCAACATCCTGGCCTCCCTCAGTCACCCCGGTATCATCCAGGTGTACGACTTCTTCAGCGAGGGGGACCGCTACTACCTGATTTTGGAACACGTGGACGGCAAGACCCTCGAGGACATCCTGAACGAAACCGAGGGTTTCCTGCCGGAAGCCCTGGTGGTCAACTGGGCTATTCAGGTGTGCGACGTGCTGAGTTACCTCCACAGCCACGAACCCCAACCGATCGTCTTCCGGGACATCAAGCCCTCCAACATCATGCTCGACAAGCGCGGCCACATCCGCCTGGTGGACTTCGGCATCGCCCGCATATTCCAGAGCGGGCAGAAAGGGACGATGATCGGTACGGAGGGGTACACGCCGCCGGAGCAGTATCGCGGGATTGCGGAGCCCAGGGTGGACATCTACGCTCTGGGGGCGACGATGCACCACCTCCTTAGCAAGCAGGACCCACGCCTGGAACCGCCGTTCTCCTTCCACGAGCGGCCAATCCACAAGACCAACCCGACCGTCTCGCGGGAGTTGACCGAGATCATCAACCGCGCGTTGGAGTACGACATCAACAAGCGGTTCGGCTCCGCCGAGGAGATGCAGCGGGCGTTGATGAGCCTGCCGGTCGCGCGGGGGGCCGGCGGGACGACGGCCTTCGGCACCACCGCCTTCACCAGCGGCGACATCATGGCTCTGTGGCGATTCCGTTGCGAGGACGCGGTGCGCTCCACTCCGGCGGTACACGAAGGAGTCGTCTACGTCGGCTCTTACGACAACAACCTCTACGCCATTGACGCCGAGAAGGGCCGCTTCCTGTGGAAGTACGCGACCGAGGGCGGCATCGGCTCATCCCCTTGCGTCTACGAGGGGCGCGTCCTGTTCGGCTCGGCCGACCGGCTGCTCTACGCCGTCAGCGTAAAGACCGGGCGCATCTCCTGGACATGCCCGACCCAGGGAAGCGTCTGGTCATCCCCGCGCGGGGCACTCGATCACGTGTTCTTCGGCTCCGACGACCATCACCTGTACGCCGTCAACGTCCACAGCGGACGGGTCGCCTGGAAGTTCGGCGCGGACGGGCAGGTACGCTCCTCCCCCGCCATCGGGGAGAACACGATCTACGTGGGGTGCGAGGCGGGCATGGTCTACGCGATAGACATCAGCGGGCAAGCCCGGTGGCGATTCCGCGCCGGACGGGGCGTCACCTCCTCCCCGGCCATCACCGAGGAGATGGTCTACGTCGGCTGCCAGGACAAGTATGTCTACGGCCTGGACATCCGCTCCGGCTGGACGGCGTGGCGTTACCGCACCGGCGGGCCGGTCGTCTCCTCCCCCGCCATTGGCGAGGACGGGAAACTGATCTTCATCGGTTCGGCGGACGGTTTCCTCTACGCCCTGGATGCCGAGAGCGGGCGGCTGGTCTGGCGGTATGAAGCCGGCGACCAAGTGACCTCCTCCCCCGCCGTCGCCAACGGAGCGATCTACTTCGGGGCAGTGAACGGGGTGATTTACAGTTTGGACGCTCAGACTGGCGGGCTGCGTTGGAAGTTCCAAACCGACGGCCCGGTCGTCTCCTCGCCGACCATCGAAGGGGACGTGATTTACATCGGCTCTGACGACCGGTATCTGTACGCCCTGCCGATGTGAGAGATATGAACGCACAGGTAGAAGACAAAGACTACTACGCCATCCTGGGGGTACCTCAGTCGGCCACAGAAGAGGAAATCAAGCAGGCCTACCGCACACTGGCCCGCCGTTACCACCCCGACAGCCGCACCGAGAACGTCCCCACTACCTTGTTCCACGAAGTGCAGGCTGCCTACGCCGTCCTGAGCGACCCGGCCCGGCGGCGGGCCTACGACCGCCGCTTGGCCAAGATGGGCATCGGCGAACAGGCGGCTATCGCCTGGGACATCCAACTCAGCCAGACGCAACTCAGCGCCCAGTACGAATCCCAGGTCTTCTACGTCCTGGTGGAGATTCGCCCGGCAGCGGGCAGCAAAGGAGAGCGACTGCCGCTCAACCTCTGCCTGGTGATTGACAACAGCACCTCCATGCAGGGAGCACGGCTGGAACACGTCAAACGGGCAGCCCACCAGATCATTGACGAACTGGACGACTCTGACATCCTGGGAGTGGTCACGTTCAACGACCGCGCGGAGGTGGTCATCCCGGCCCGACCGCTCACCAACCGCATCCACACCAAAGCCAAAATATCCAGCATCATCGCCAACGGCGGCACGGAAATCCTGCGCGGCTTGCAGGCCGGCCTGGCGGAGATCGAAAAACATCGCAGCCCCCAGGTCGTCAACCACCTCATCCTCCTCACCGACGGCCAGACCTACGGCGACGAGGAGGACTGCCTGGCGGTAGCCCGTCTGGCCGGCAGCCAGCGCATCGGCATCTCGGCGATGGGGATCGGCGAGGATTGGAACGACGAACTGCTCGACCAGATCGCCAACCAGAGCGGCGGCGTCTCCGCCTACATCGCCTCGCCGGGACAGGTGCGCACCCTGTTGCAACAACGAGTGCGCGGCTTGGGCACAGTCTTCGCCCAGGGATTGGAACTCACCCTTCACTGCTCTGAGGGCGTGCAGGTGGAAAACGCCTTCCGCGCCCTGCCGCACCTGGAACGATTGACCGTTACCAACGGCACCATCTCCCTGGGCGCGTTGCAGACCGATGCCCCGCTTTCGCTGATGTTGGAAGTGGGAGTGGCCCAGAAACCGCCGGGAGAACACCGCCTGCTCCGTCTGGAACTCAACGCCGAAATATCGGCTCAGGGGAACCGCCGCGAGAGGATCTGGCGGGACATCGTCCTCTCCTTCGTCCCCGGCGAACCGACCCCTCAGCCGGTACCGGCGGCCATCTTGGGAACGCTGAGCAAAATCACCATCTACCGCATGCAGGAACACGCCTGGGAGTCCTTGGAAAGGGGCAAGGTCAAGGAGGCCACACGCCAATTGGAGCGCATCGCTACCCGCCTGTTCGACCTGGGCGAATCCCAACTGGCCCGCTCGGCCATGCTAGAGGCCGGCCGCATCGCACGGAGCGGCATCTCCACTCCCAAAGGGCGCAAAGAACTCAAGTACGGCACGCGCAGCCTGACCATCGCCCCACGGAGAAAGTCCTATGATTGAATGTCCATCTTGCGGACGGAAACACCGGCCCGGCACCCTGTTTTGCAGCGAGTGCGGGGTCTACCTGCCGACCGGCGGCCCGTTGCGGACCGAGCCCCTGCCGGAGGAAGAACTCCCCATCTCACGGGCCAACCCCTGGGCCAGCGAGCCGGCCCAGGGACGGGGGGAAACCCCTCCCGCGCCGTTGCGCATCGAAGTCGTCTCCACCGGACGGATAATCCAACTACCATCCACCCCCGAAATTCACATCGGGCGGCTCGATGCCGCACACGGCATTTTCCCCGACCTCGACCTGACCTCGGACGGGGGACTGGAAAGCGGCGTCTCCCGTCACCACTGCAAGATACACCAGCGGGGCTCCACCTACCTGGTCGAGGACGTAGGCAGCGCAAACGGGACATTTCTAAACGGACAACGGCTGACCCCCTACCTGCCCCACGTGCTCAAGAACGGGGACGAACTCCAACTGGGCCACATCCTGCTGAAAGTGATCATCGAAAACCCCAGTGATGCTCAATAGGAGGACGCTATGCCTACCGTGCTGATCCACGTGCTAAACGAGGAATCCATCGTCGGGGAAATCGAGAAGTTGCCCGACCCCTCCGATCAAGTGATCATCGTCAGCAACGTACACTACCGGGACGGCCGCAACGTCTCCTACGTCCTGCCGGAGACCGACACGGTCATCTACCCCTGGACGCGCATCCACTGCGTGGAAGTCCTGGGCGGCGAAGAGGAAGAAGAGGTCATCACCTTCGTCCGTGAGTGACCGAGGCAGACGCCTATGCCGGCTTCCCACCTGATCCTCGTCGTGGACGACGAACCCCGGATGACCCGCTTCATCCGCATGAACCTGGAACTGGAAGGCTACCGGGTCATCGAGGCACACAACGGCCTGGAGGCCCTGGAAAAAGTGCGCAAGTACCTGCCAGACCTGGTGCTCCTCGACGTGATGATGCCGGAACTGGACGGCTTCGAGACCCTGAAGATGCTGCGCGAAACCTCCAGCGTGCCGGTCATCATGCTCACCGTCCAGGCCGACGAGGACGACAAAGTGCGCGGCCTGGAACTGGGGGCCGACGACTACGTCACCAAACCCTTCAGCGCACGGGAACTGGCCAGCCGCATCAAGGCCGTGCTCCGACGCACCCAGGGCCCCCTGGACACCCAGGAGCGGATCATCCGCGTGGACGACCGGCTGAGCATTGACCTGAGCAGCCGTGAGGTCATCGTCGAGGGACGGCGCATCAAACTGCGCCCCACCGAGTTCCGCCTGCTCTACCACCTGGTTCAGAACGCCGGCTGGGTCGTGCCCCACGAGACCCTGCTTTCCAAAGTATGGGGGTACGAGTACCGGGACGAAATCCAGTACCTGCGCCTCTACATCACCTACTTG
>JALWUZ010000100.1:436-8170 GCA_027079895.1 Anaerolineae bacterium | reverse complement strand
GCCCTCGTCCGCGCCCGGCCCGGTCGGGACGCCGGTGCCGGTGTCCACGCTCCCGCCCACGCCGGAGGGGTACAAGGTCGAGGAGCGGTGGATTGACTCCTACCTGGTGCAGTTTTTCGAGAAAGAGGACGTAGATGAGTTTCTGTTGCCCAGCGAGAACATCGTCGTCATCTCTCGGGGCGGGGTGGTGCTGGCCCGCGTCGAGTCGGTCTCTTCGCTGGGGGAACTGACCGGCACCGACATCACCGGAGAAGGGCATCCCGATGTGATTGTGGAGGTGTTCACCGGCGGGGCGCACTGCTGCTTTTCGACCCTCGTCTACGACCTGGGGCCGGAGTTCACCAAAGTGCTGGAAACTCCGCTTTCCAACTGCGGGGGGAGTTTCGAGGATTTGAATGGAGACGGGGTCTACGAGTACCTCACCTGCGACGACCTGTTCGCCTACTTCTACTGCCCGTATGCCTCATCGCCGGTGGTGAAGGTGGTGATGGAGTACAAGCCGGGGCACGGCTACGTCCCCGCCAGTCCGCGTTTCGCCTACTTGTACGAGGACGCCATCGCACACGATACCGCTCTGACCGAGGAGTACGGGCCGGGCGACTTGGGGGAGTGGGATGGGAGTAACAAGTGCGCCGTCCTGCCGGTGGTGCTGGACTATCTCTACTCCGGGCAGCCGGAGCGGGCCTGGGAGTCGTTCGAGAAGTTCTACACCGGGACCGACCGGATGCTGTTCTGGGCGGAGTTGCTGCGCGACGTTGACACGAGCCCGCTGTACGTCGCCGGAGGGCCGCTGCCGGAGGTGCCGTTCCCGGACTACTACTATCTGTATCCGATGACCGCCTGCGGCGCGATGCCGTTGGGGCAATACGGCGCGATATTGGAGTGGCGATACATCGCTCTGCTGACGGAGGGGGAATCGCTGACGTGCGACCAGACGCTGCCGCGCTGGGATGTGTACACCTTCGAGGCGCATCTGAGGGATACCTCGTTGCTGAATCAGGACGAGGACCTGACGTGGGAGCCCCAGGATTGCGTCGAAGATTGCCGCCTGGTGGTGGAGGGAGCGTCCGGCGCGGCGGTGGGGGAGATCCGCTTCGAGGGCGGGGCGGTGTACCGCATAGACGGCGACGGCACGGAGAGCGACCGCTGGCGGCTGCGCGGGGATCTGACGTGGGAGCGGGTCGGCGGGTGAGCGGGCCGCCCAAACCCTTGTCCCATCCCCCGACGGTGGTATAATCCTGCTCGCTATGATCCCGCACACCATCTCCCTGACCAATTTCATGTGCTACCGTCAGGCCCAGGTGGACTTCGCCGGCATCCACGTCGCCTGCCTGGCCGGCGTGAACGGGGCGGGCAAGTCCGCCCTGCTCGACGGGCTCACCTGGGCGGTGTGGGGCAAGGCGCGGGCCCGCCGGGACGACGAACTCATCCGCCTGGGTGAAGACGAGATGGCCGTCGAGTTCACCTTCACGATGGGGGGGCAGACCTACCGCATCATCCGGCGGCGCAAGGTGGGACGGCGCGGCAGCCCCCTCCTCGACTTCCAGGTCCGCGACGGAAACCGCTGGCGTTCCATCGCCGAGAGCGGCATCCGGGCGACCCAGGCCAAAATCGAGCGCGTCCTGCACCTGGACTACAACACCTTCATCAACTCCGCCTTCCTGCGGCAGGGGCGGGCCGATGAGTTCACCGTCAAAACCGCCACCGAGCGGAAACGGGTGCTGAGCGACATCCTGGGACTCGACCGCTGGCAGGTGTACGAGGAGCGGGCGAAGGAACGGCTCAAGGCCATCGGCGACGAGGAGCGGGTCATCGCCCTGCGCTTGCAGGAGATCGAGGCCGAACTTTCCCAACAGCCGCAGTACGAGGCCCAACTGCGGCAGGCCCGGCAGGAGGTGGACGGTCTGGCGGCCCGCCTGACGGAGGCGGAGGCCGCTTACCGCCGCATCGAGACCGCCCGTGCGGAGTTGCGCCACGTCGAAGGCCAGGTCGCCGCCCAGCGGGAACGGGTCGCCCGCCTTCGCCAAGACCTGTCCGCGCTGGCGGCGGAGCGCGAGACCCACACCCGCCACCGCGACGAGTACGCCGCCCTCCTCTCCCAGGCCGAGGAGATCGAGACCGGCTACCGGAAATACCTCGCCGACCGGGAAGAGGAGCAGGCGTGGCGGGCGAAAATGCATCAGGACAACGCCCTCAACGAGCGCATCCGGGACATCCAGGCCGCCATCAACGACGAAAAACGGCGGTTGGAGATGGAACGCCGCGCCATCGAACGCCGGATAGCCGACCTCGAAAAACGGCTCACGAAGGACGCCTCCCTCCCGGAGCAACTCGCCCAGGTGCGGGAACAGATCGCCCACCTGAACGCTCTGGCGGAGGAGCGGCAGGCCGCCGCCGACGAGATCACCCGTCTCGCCGAGGAGCAGGCCGCCCTGAAGACCACGAACGGCGCCATCGGAGCCGAACTCGCCGACCTCCAGGAGAAAATCGCCCGCTTGGAGCAGGCCGGGGCCGAGTGCCCCCTGTGCCAACGCCCGTTGAGCGACGACCATCGGGCAGAACTGCTCCAACGCCTCCAGGCGGAGGTATCCGCCGGCGAGGAGACCCGCCGCGCCAACCGGAAGCGGCTGAGGCAGTTGAGCGCGGAGTCCGGCCGCCTGCGGGAACGCATCCGCGCGATTGACAAAGACCTCCGCCGACTGGACGGCCTGCGGCGAAAGGAGGCGGCGTTGGAGGAGCGCATCGCCCAGGGGCAGCAGGCCGCCGAGCAGTTGACCGACGAGCGGGAATCACTGGCCCAGGTGCGACGGCGGCTCGATGGGGAGGACTACGCCCACCAGCAGCGGGCCGAACTGGTCACGGCGCGGCAGCAGAAAGAAACGATTGGCTACGACCGAGACGCGCACCGGGCCCTCCAGGAATCGCTGGCCAGGGGGGAACGCTTCGCCGAGCAGCACGCCCGCCTGACCGTCGCCGGGGAGGAACTGGCGAAAATCGAGGAGACGCTGCGCCGCCTGGACGAGCAAGAAGCCCGTCTGCGGGAGCAACTGGCCGCGGAACAGGGTCGGCAGGCCGACTGGGAACAGCAGGCCGCCCGTCTGCGCGACGAGTTGCGCACCGCCGACCGCGTCGAGGCGGAACTGAACCGCATACGGCGGCAGGAGGCCGCGGCCCGTCAACGGCTGGGAGCGGCCCAGCAGCGGCTGGAAGCCTGCCGCGCCCTGACGCTCCAAAGGGACGAGAAACGCCGTCGGCAGGAGGAACTGGCCCTCGAACGCGGCCTCTACGAGGAACTGCGGGAGGCTTTCGGCGTCCGGGGCGTCCCGGCGATGATCATCGAGGCGGCGGTGCCGGAGATCGAATCCGAGGCCAACCGGCTCCTCTCCCGCATGACCAACGGCCGCATGCACGTCCGCTTCGACACCCAGCGGGAAACCCAGGCCGGCGCGGTGCGGGAGACGTTGGAGATCAAGATCGCCGACGAGGTCGGAACCCGCCCCTACGAGAACTACTCCGGCGGCGAGCAGTTCCGGGTCAACTTCGCCATCCGCATCGCCCTCTCCAAACTCCTGGCGCGGCGGGCCGGGGCGCAGTTGCAGACCCTGGTCATTGACGAGGGATTCGGCACCCAGGACGCCGAGGGGCGGGAACGGCTGGTCGAGGCCATCAACGCCATCCAGGACGACTTCACCCGCGTACTGGTCATCACCCACATCGAGGAACTGATGGACGCCTTCCCGACCCGCATCGCGGTGACGAAGACCGCCGCCGGTTCGACCGTCCAGATTCTATGAGGAGGGCTGGAAAAATGCTGACCCGCCTGCGAATCGAAAACTTCAAGCCCTGGCAGGACACCGGCGACCTGCGTCTGGCCCCCCTGACGGTGATCTTCGGCCCCAACAGTTCGGGCAAATCCAGCCTGGGACACTTCCTGCTGGCCCTGAAACAGACCGTCCTCTCCCCCGACCGCAGAAACGCCCTCCGCCTGGGAGACCGGTACTCCCTGATAGACCTGGGCACGTTCCAGGATTGCCTGTACGGGCACGACATCGAAAAGACGCTGAAGTTCTCCCTGCGCTGGAAACTGCCGGGGGTGATGGAAGTCCTCGACGTGGACTCGGCGCACAGTTATCGGGGGGATGAACTGTCCCTCGACGCGCAACTCATCGCCGACAGCCGCGGCCAGCCCCAGACGAGCGCGTTTTCCTACCGGCTGCTGATGGACGGTCGGAGCGCGTTGGAGGTCGTCCACCGGCGGAACGGGGGCAAGGGGGAACTGAGATGCTCCCCGCTGCGCCTGAAACACGCTTCAGGGCGCAAGTGGCCGCTGGACCCGCCGGAGAAATTCTATCTCTTCACCGCCCGCACCCTCTCCCGCTACCAGAACGCCAACTTCCTGGTCGAGTTCTCGCTGGCGGTCGAGAACCTGTTGGAGAACTTCTTTTACCTGGGGCCGCTGCGCAAACACCCCCAGCGCGTGTACGCCTGGGCCGGCGACACCCCTCCCGACGTGGGACAGGACGGCGAGTACACCATCGCCGCGCTGCTGGCGGCGACGGCGGCCAAACGGATGCTCAACCGCGCCCCCCGCAAACGCCGCGCCCACTTCGACCGATTCATCGCCGAATGGCTGGCGGAAATGGGGCTCATCCACAGTTTCAAGGTCGTCCCCCTGGCGGCAGGGCGTAAGGAGTACGAGGTGCTGATTCAGGTGCATGCCGGCTCGCCCGAAGTCAAACTGACCGATGTCGGCTTCGGCATCTCCCAAGTCCTGCCGCCGCTGGTGCAGGCGTTCTACGCTCCGCCCCGTTCGGTCATCTGGATGGAGCAGCCGGAGATTCACCTTCACCCCAGCGTGCAGGCCAATCTGGCGGATGTTTTCATCAGCGCGGTCAAGGCCAACGAAAACGGAAAGCCGCGCGACGTCCAGTTGATCGTGGAGAGCCACTCCGAGTACTTCCTGACGCGCCTGCAACGCCGAATCGCCGAAGGGGAGCACATCTCCCTGGACGACGTGGCCGTCTACTTCGTCCAGCACGGCGCGGACGGAGCGCGTATCGAGCCGCTTCAGTTGAACGAGGAGGGGGAGATCTCCAACTGGCCGGAGCACTTTTTCGGCGACGAGTTCGGGGAAATCGCCGCCCGCACCCGCGCAGCGATGAGACGCCGACAGGAGGCGGCCCGGTGAGAGCCGTCGTGGACACCAACGTTCTGCTGGTCGCCGATGGGGAGCACAAGGACGTGTCCCCCGACTGCGTATCCTCCTGCGTTGACGGCCTGGAGGGGTTGAAGAACCAGGGCATCGTCGTGATTGACGACGACTATCACCTCATCGGCGAGTACCTGCACAAAACGGACACGCGACGGGGCAAGGGGGTTGGGGCGGCGTTCCTCAAGTGGCTGCTCCAGAATCAAGCCAACCCCGCCCACGTGGAGCGGGTTCACATCACCGAGACCGCGCCCGACCACTTCGAGGAGTTCCCCGACCCCGCCCTGGAGTCGGCATTCGACCCACCGGACCGCAAATTCGTCGCCGTCGCCAACGCACACCCCGACAAGCCCCCCATCTGGCAGGCTACGGACAGCCGTTGGCTGGACTGGTGGCCCACACTCGCGGGATACGGCCTCCGGGTTGAGTTTCTGTGTCGGGAAGACGTGCTCCGCTTTTACAAAGCCAAATCTCCGGCCCGCGAAACGCCGTCGCTGCCGTGAAACCGCCCTTCTACGACCGCCGCCGGGTCGCCCAGGCCGCGCGGTAATCGTCCAACTGCCGTGAGAGCCCCATCCAGTCGTCCACCAGGAAGACGAAGCCGGGACTATCCGGCAGCAGCAGGTAAGGACTGAACCACAGCCGCAGCCAGGACTCCCGCACCGGATATCGGGACAACTCCACCAACAACACCGTCTGGCCCCAGTACGGCTCCAGCCACCGCCGCCGCCCGCCTTTCACTTTGGCAGGGTCGAACACCTCGTGAAACTGCTGCGGGTACGTCCCCTTGATGCGCCCGTAGGAGACCGCCAGCGGGTAGAACGGGGTCTGGATGCGCAGGTGATTGGAGCGGCACTGCACCCAGGCCATCCGGCGGGAGAAGAAGGCGAAGAGCAGGATGAGCCCCGCGCCGATGGCCGGTACCAGCGTCAACGCCTGCTCCCACAGCGTCTCGAGCGAGAGGCTGGGGGAGAACCACCACATCACCAGGGAGGCCAGGATGATGAGGACGAGTATCCCGGCCCACCGCTGCCACATCCGCTCGTAAATCAGAAGCCGGAACCGCTTGCCTTGTCGCCGTCGTTTTGCCATCTCTCCATCTCCTTCCAGGATGACGGTAGTATGCCACAGAACCGGATTTTTGGCTACAGACGGATTTCCTGCGCCCTCACCCTCGCGGGGCTCCTCCTGCTGCTCTTGTTGATTGGGTTGCCGGCGGCCTTCGAGCACTACTACGCCGACCGTTTCTACCCCGGCGTCGCAGTCTGGCACGTTCCCCTCGGCGGACAGCGGCCCGACGAGGCCGCCGCCCACCTGGAGGACAGCCTGGGACTCGACCGGCCGCTGGTGACGCTCCACGGTCCCGACCGCTCCTGGGCCGTCCGCCCCGCCGACCTGGGATTGCGCCTGCTCCCCGCCGCCACCCTGGACGCTCCCTACCGCCTGGGACGGGGGCTGCCCTGGCCGCAGAACCTCCGCGCCCACCTGCGGCTGCTCGTCCAGGGGGCCGACTTCCCGCCCGTCTTCATCTACGACGAGCGGGCGACCCGCCTCTACCTGGAGGCGCTGGCGGAGCAGATCGCCGTCCCCGCCGCCGACGCCGCGTTCACCATCGAAGGCACCACTCCCATCGCCCACCCGGCGCAGATGGGCCGCGCCCTGGACGTGGACGCCTCCCTGGAAGCCGTCGCCGCCGCCCTCCGCCGCGTCGCACCGACGGACGTCGCCCTCGTCGTCCACCCGGTCACGCCGACCATCACCGACGCCGCGCCGGCCCGCGCGGAGGCGGAGGCGATTCTCGCCGGGCCGCTCACCCTGACGCTGGCCGACCCGCGCGAGGGCGACCCCGGCCCCTGGGTCTTCCAGCCGGAGCAGTTGGCGGCGATGATCACCGTGCAGGCTGTGGACGGCGTACTCCACGCCCGCCTGGACGAGTCCCTCGTGCGGGAGTATCTGGCGGAACTGGCCCCCCAAATCGCCGTCGAGCCGGTGGACGCCCGTTTCCACTTCGACGAGACGAGCGGCCAACTGACCCCCATCAGCCCCAGCGCGGACGGTCGCGCTCTCGACATCGCGGCCAGCGCATCCCGCATCGTCCAGGAGGCGGCCCAGGGGCAGCGGTACATCCCCCTGGTCGTCCAGACCGTCCCCCCGCGCTACCCGGATACCGCCACGGCCGCGGAGTTGGGCATCGTCACCCTGGTGGCCGAGGGGGATTCCTACTTCATCGGCTCACCGTCGGGACGGGACCACAACATCCGCGTCGCCACTCCCAAATTCGACGGCGTCATCGTCGGGCCGGGGGAGGTGTTCTCCTTCAACCACTACCTGGGGGAGGTCTCCGCCGAGGCCGGATACGACGAGTCCTACATCATCGCCGGGGAGCAACTGGCGATCGAGGTGGGCGGCGGCATCTGTCAGGTCTCGACGACCGCCTTCCGCGCCGCCTTCTGGGGCGGCTACCCAATCGTCGAACACTGGTATCATCACCACCGGGTCGGCTACTACGAGTTGGGGGGAGCGGG
>JALWUZ010000100.1:0-426 GCA_027079895.1 Anaerolineae bacterium | reverse complement strand
GACGCCACCGTCTACTCGCCGCTGCTGGATTTCAAGTTCCGCAACGACCGCCCCACCCCATTGCTCATCGAGACGGAGATCGAGGAGGCGACCCACCGGCTGGTGTTCCGCTTCTACTCCACCGACGACGGGCGGCGGGTGGAGAAAGAGGGCCCGGTCATCACCGACGAGACCGCGCCCGGCCCGCCGCTCTACGAACTCGACCCCGACCTGCCGCCGGGGACTGTCGTGCGCTGGCAGTCGGCGCGGAACGGAATCACCGCGACGATCAGGCGGCGCGTCTACGACGCCGACGGCAATCTGCTGTACGATGACCTGTTCGTCAGCGAGTACGCGCCGCGCCGCGCCATCTACCACTACGGGCCGGGCTATCAGCCGCCGACGGCGGAGGAAGAGGAGAGCAGCGGCTAGCGGCGCGGCAAATTC
>JALWUZ010000099.1 GCA_027079895.1 Anaerolineae bacterium | reverse complement strand
TCGCCGTGTTGAGCGACGCGCTGAGCCGTCAACCGGCGGTGTGGGTCGCCAACTTGGGGGAGGTGGCCGCGTGGTGGCGGGCCCGCACCGCCGCCGAGGTGCGGGGGGAGTCTCTGGGGAAGGGGGTGTATCGCTTCACCGTCGCCGGGCCGCCGGGGACGGTGTTCCTGGCCCGCGCCGTGGAGGTGCTCTCGCCGTCCACGGCCTGGGGCGACGGCTACCGGCTGGTCCGGGGGCCGACCTGCACCGTCCGGTCGGCGCGGAAACCGGTCATCGCCGCCCCGCCGACTGCCCCCGCCGCGCTGCTCTCCTTCCTGCGCCAGCAGGGGTACATCGTACAGACAGGGCCGGTCGGCGACGGCTCCTCCGTCCGCCTCGACCGGCCCCACTTCGCCCCTCAGGACGAGCGACCGCTGCTGGCGCACATCGAAAAGAAGGACGTGCCCCTCGTGCGCCTGGCCCGCTGGCCCGACGGGGCCCGCAGCGCACTCTCCATCAGCGGCGACATTGACGCCTTGACCGTGCTGGACTACGGCCTGCGTCTGTGTGGCTGCTAGAGCGTCGCCACGTCCCCCCGTTCCGGCACGGCCACCTCCCGCGCCCCTATCTCCCGCAGCCCCTCCGCCAGCGACGCCGCCGGCTGGGGGTCGCCGTGAATCACGAAGACCTGTTTCAGCCCGCGAGCGATGGGAGCGGCCCAGTTCAACAACCCGTTCCGGTCGGCGTGGGCACTGTACCCGTTGATCGTCTCCACCCTGGCCCGCAGGTGGAACTCCTGCCCGAAGATTTTGACCTTCTTTTGCCGCTCGACCAGGCGGCGGCCCAGCGTGTGCGGGGCCTGCCAACTGACGATCAGCACCAGGTTGCGCGGATCCTCGATCGTGTACTTGAGATGGTGCTGCACCCGTCCGGCCTCGCACATCCCCGACGCGCTGATGATGATCGCCGGCCCCTGCAACTCGTTGATCGCCTTCGAGTCCTCCACGTGGCGGATGTACCGCAGTTGACTGAAGCCGAAGGGGTCCGGGTGGCGGTCCTGGGCCATAAAGTCCAGCAACTCGGCGTCGAAACACTCCGGGTGCAGGCGGAAGACCTCGGTCGCGTTCACCGCCATCGGACTGTCCACGAAGATGGGCACGTTTGGCAACTCCCCCGCCCGCGCCAGCCGGTTCAGACTGTAGACGATCTCCTGGGTGCGGCCCACCGAGAAGGCCGGGATGACCACCTTGCCGCCCCGCGAGCAAGTCTCCGTGACCAGCGTCGCCAGCCGGTGCTCCGCCTCCTCGTGCGGCTTGTGGAGCCGGTCGCCGTAGGTGGACTCGATGAGGAGCACGTCGGCTTCGGGGGCCGGGGTCGGGTCGCGCAGGATGGGCATCCCGTGCCGCCCCAGGTCGCCGCTGAACAACAGGCGCATCTTGCGGCCCTGCTCCTCTATCTCCAACAGGACGGTAGCGGAGCCGAGGATGTGCCCGGCGTCGTGAAAAGTGCAGCGTACCCCCGGCGCGACCGGTATGGGCCGGTCGTACCCGACGCTGATGAACTGCTTCAGGCTGGCGATGGCGTCGGCGTGGGTGTAGATCGGCTTGAAAGGCGGCAGTCCCTGGCGGGCCCGCTTCTTGTTCACGTAGAGGATATCCTGCTCCTGGATGTGGGCCGAATCCCGCAGCACCACCGAGCACAGGTCGCGGGTGGCGAAGGTGCAGTAGATCGGCCCCTGGAACCCGTTGCGCACCAGGTTGGGGATGTTGCCGGAGTGGTCAATGTGGGCGTGGGAGAGGATCAGCGCGTCAATGTCGGCGGCCTGGAACGGCAGGTGGCGGTTGCGCTCGAAAGTCTCCTGCCGCTTGCCCTGGAACAGGCCGCACTCCAACAGTATGCGGCTGCCGTTGACCTCGATGAGGTGCTGGGACCCGGTCACGGTCTGCGCCGCGCCTAGGAAGTGAATTTTCATCGTGCGCCTCCTTTGTCGTCAATCAACGGGGGACATTTTAGCACAAACCGCGCGGAAAAGCGAATTGGAGGCCGCCTGCCGCCCGGCTTGACGGGCACGGCTGCTGGGTAGGCGAAGGCATTGCCTTCGCCTACCCCTTTGACCATAGGCGTGAAAACTTTGAAAAGCCCCAGGCGGCCGCCGCGCCGACTTGACAAAAACGGCCGTTCTGATTATCATTACGGTCGCATTCGCGCCCGTACCTCAATTGGATAGAGGAGCGGTCTACGAAACCGACTGTTGTGGGTTCAAGTCCCGCCGGGCGCGCCTCCGCAGCCCCTGCACACCTCGAAGGGCAGGGGCTGCGCCATATCTCCCCCCGGAGGCCGCGATGTCCAAACTTTCTTTCATCCTGCTGACCCTGGTTTTCCTGCTGCTCGTCGGAACGGCGGCAATCGCCTGTGGGCACTCTGCCC
>JALWUZ010000098.1 GCA_027079895.1 Anaerolineae bacterium | reverse complement strand
CCACCCGTCCCGCCCCGACGATGAGCCCGCGCCGGGGGTCGCCCAGGCGGTCCCCCCAGCCTGCGCGGAGGAGGTGGCGAAGGAGCAGCCGCCAGAGTAGCAGGAAGGCCAGGTCGAGGACGTAGAAGTAGAAGAACAGCAGGCGGGAGAACTCGCGGAAGAAGAGGTAGGCGACGCCGGCGAAGACCAGGGCTGCCCAGGTGACGCCGCTAAAGACCGCCTGATGGTCGTCCAGGTAGCGGAGGGCCCGCGCCGGGTCGTAGACGTGCAGGGCGATGAAAGCCGCCCCCCAGATGGCCGGGACGAGGAGGTAGAACCAGGGCCCGAAGGCCAGCGGCTCGTCCAGGTAAACGCCGAAGGGGAGCGTCAGCCGGAGCAGTTTGGCGAGGTGGAGCGCGAGGGCCGTCAGGAGGAGGTCGGTGGTCAGGAGTATCAGGCCCAAGCGGGTGCCGATTCGTTGCAACATCTCGCTCGCCCCCGTGCCCCCTTCAGCGCACGACGAACCCGACGACCTCGGCTCCGGCCGGGACGGTCAGCGTGGCGCGGTGACGCTCCCGCCGCAGGTCGTGGGCCAGGCAGACCGTCGGCTCGTCGAGGGGGATCCGGCGCGTCTGACCGCCGTCCACCGTCACCGTCGCCTCGCCGGAGGAGGCGGCGTGCAAGAGGAGTTGTAACGACTGCCCGACGAACGTCACTTGCACCGCGGCCCCCGGCGCGGCCGCGCGGCGGGATTCCGGCTCCGTCCCGGCCTCCCAGTCGCCCGTGTACGCCAGCGACCAGTGGGAGGCGCGGTGTGCGCCGGGATACAGCGCGGGGACGAGGGCGGCGGTGTACTCCCGCATCGCGTCGTAGACCGGCAAGGGGGTGAAGTCCGGCTCCACCATGCGGAAGTAGTACATCGCCTGGTGACGTTCGGCGTCGGTGGCCCGCTTGAAGTACCAGAAGTTGACCACTCCCGCCCAGGGCCACTCCTCCTGCACCCGTTGGTAGGCCAGCGGCGCGTATCGGGCCTGCTGCTCCGGCGTCACCTGACCGTAGGCCCCCACGTCGGCGATCTGGGGGTCGTTCGGCACGGCGTTGGAGTTCATCTCGCTGATCCAGATCGGCTTGGCCTCGTCCCCGTTCGCCACCATGATGTCCCGCAGGTAGATGGGGCGGGAGAAGTTCACGTCGAGCGGTCGCAGCCGGTGGTCGGTGGGGCCGGACCAGAGCAGGTAATCGTTGACCGCCAGGATGTCGAAACACTCCCCCGCGCCGGCGTCGTACATCCGTTGGAGGAAGACGAAATCGCTCATCCCCAGAGCCGGCCCCGGCCCAGGGTGGAGTGAGACGGTCGGGGCCAGTGCGCCGCTGATGATGACTACGGTTGGGTCCACCTCTTTGGCGCGGCGGTATCCCTCGCACAGCAAACGGGTGTAGCCGACGGGGTCAACCGGCTGCTCCCCCCATTCGGGGTAGATGTTGGGCTCGTTCCACAACTGGTAGTACCGAATGCGTCCCTGGTAACGGGCGACGACGGCGGCGACGAAATCCCCCCAATCGTTCAGGTCATCGGGCGGGGCGTAGGGGCCGACGGTGTCGGTCAGGGCGCGGCTCCAGGCCGGGGGGTTGCTCAGCCGGGGGACGATCTCCATACCGTACTGCTCGACCAGGGCGACGATGTTGTCGTACTTCTCCCAGGCGGAGCGGTACGGCTCGTGGCGGCGGTCTTCGAAATCCCCCTTGCCGTGAATCTCGATGTCCTCCCAGGGGAACTCCTGCCGCACCCAGTGGAATCCGGCCGCGGCCACCATTTGCACCGACCGCTCCCGTTTCTGCTCCTCGACCTCCTGTTCGAGGAACAGGTTGATGCCGAAAGGGTTGACGCCGGCGTGGAGAACGGGTATGTCGGGGGCGGTGTGAGGCCGGGGGCGGAGTTGGTCCCAGGCCAGTTGCGCCGCCCCGCGTACCTGGGGCAGCGGATCCTCTTCCCCGGTGAGGGAGAAGAGCAGGTCGGACGGCGGGCGGCAAGCGGCGAGGGTCAGGAGGAGAACAAAGAGGGTGGACAGCAGCAGACGGCGCATCACTCGTCCCGCACAACCAGCGCGGCGATGGGGCCGGGGACTTTGTCGGACGCCAGGTAGTCCCGCACCTTATCGCGGGCCTCCTCGAAGCAGGCGATCAGTTCCTCGTCGGTGCCCTTGAACCCGGCGACGGAGCGGCGGGCGCAGGTGCAGCAACCCAGGGAGGCCCGGTAACTGTCCAGGTCGCAGGTCAGGCAACTGCCCAGCCGGATCATCATCAGGGAGAAGCCCAGCACGTCCTCGTGGCCGTCGGGGAGGGCGGCGACGCGGTCTACCAGGCGGGCCCACTTCTCGGCCCGCAGGTCGCGCAGTTGCGGTATGCAGCGGGTGGGGAACAGGATTTCGCT
>JALWUZ010000097.1 GCA_027079895.1 Anaerolineae bacterium | reverse complement strand
GTTGGGGATTCCCTACCGCGATTCGACCGGCTACGCCCTGGAACAGTGGGCCACCTTCGAGGCGATGATCGAGTTGCTCAGGCCGGAGAATATGGCCGACCTGATGGTCGAACTCTTCCCGCAGATGATTGACGCCATGCCGATGGGGATGGGCGGGATGATGCGGGCCATCGGGAAGATGGGGCCGGTCGGCGGCGCGATCCTCAAGGGGATGAAGCCGCTCTTCCCGGTGCTTTTCCCCATTATGATGCCGGGGATGATGGACAAGGTGATGCCGGATATGCTGAAAGCGGTCGAAAAGCGGGTGCCGATGCCGGACTACATGAAGGAGCAGATGCCCGACCTGATGCCGTCGGCGATGGACGGCCTGCTGTCCAAGATGCTCCCCTCCATCGTGCCGCTCATCAGCGACCCGTTGATTGACTATCTGCGGAGCGGGAAGTAGCAGTTGCCTGCCCTCCCGCCGATGAGGAGTGTTGCCGTGTTCACGTTGCACCACCGCCGAACCTGAGACCAGTCCTGGGGCGCCGGTTGGCGTCCGCAGGCCGGTTTGCATACGTCGAGGGGCGGCGGTGGGGCCGCACCCTGATGACCGTCTGTCGCGCGTCCTCCACGACCGCCGTCGGCGTATGCTGACGGCGGTCGTTCTATTTCACTTCCAAAGGAGGACGAGATGGCGAAACGAGATTTCACCCGTTTGACTAAAATCGCCTCGTGCGCGGGCTGAGCGGGCAAACTGGCCCCTGGGGCCCTGGCGCAGGTTCTGCGCCCCTTGCTCGCCGACATGCAGGCCGAGCCCCGCGTCATTGTGGGGCTCGATGACCCGGACGATGCCGTCGTCTATCGGCTGGACGATGGCTCTATGCTGGTCGTCACCACCGACTTCTTCGCTCCGGTGGTGGACGATGGGTACACTTACGGCGCGATCGCCGCCGCCAACTCCATCAGCGACGTGTACGCGATGGGGGGAACCCCCTTCCTGGCCCTCAACCTCTCCTCCTTCCCCGCCGATATGCCGCCCGACATCGCCAGCGACATCCTGCGCGGCGGGAGGGACAAGGCCCGTGAGGCCGGCGTCATCGTCGCCGGGGGGCACACGATGGACGACAAAGAGCCCAAGTACGGCCTGGTCGTCATCGGGCGCGTGACGGAGGAGCGGCTGCTGGTCAAGGGCGGAGCGCGGCCTGGGGAGCGGCTGGTGCTCACCAAGCCGCTGGGCTCCGGCATCATCACCACCGCCTGCCGCGCCGACAAAGGGACGCCGGAGTCCCTGGCCGTGGCCACCCGTTGGATGTTGCGCCTCAATCGGGACGCCGTCGCCGCCATCCACGCCACCACGGCGCGGGGGGCGACCGACGTAACCGGCTTCGGCCTCCTGGGGCACGCGGTGGAGATGGCCCTCGCCGCCGGCGTGCGTTTCCGCTTCTACGCCGACCGCATCCCGGTGCTGGAGGAAGCCTACCCCCTGGCCGAGCAGTGGCTCTTCCCCGGCGGCACGGCCGCCAACGAGATGTACTTCCGCCAATGGGTCTCCATCGCCCCCTCCATCCCTGAGGAGGTGGGCATGCTCTTCTACGACGCCCAGACCAACGGCGGTCTCTTGGCCGCCATCCCCGCCGACGAGATGGAAGCCTTCGCCGCCCGCTGCGCCGAGTTGGAGCAGCCCTTCTGGGAGATCGGGGAAGTGGTGGCGGGAGAGCCAGGGGTGGAGGTCAGATGATTGCCGAAGGAGGAACTCATGAGCACGACAGTAGACGCCAGGGGCTTGGCCTGCCCCCAGCCGGTCATTCTGACCCGCGACGCGCTGGGCGGTGGGGCCCCGGTCACGACGATCGTTGACAACGAGACCGCCCAGCACAACGTCACCCGCATGGCGGAGCGGGCCGGATGGACGGTGCGGGCCGAGCAGCGGGAGGACGGCATCTACCTGCACATCCTCCCCGGCGCGGCCCCTCAAGCCGCCGCCGACACGTCACAGGCCGGCGGGCCGGTGGTGTTGGTCGTTCCGGCGGACGCGATGGGGCGGGGAGAGCACGCCGAATTGGGACGGAAACTCATCCAGAACTTCTTCTACGTCCTGGAGGTGCTGGACCAACGGCCGGACACGATCATCTTCTTCAACAGCGGTGTTAAACTGGTGGGCGAGGACTCCCCCGTTCTGACCTACCTCCAAGCCCTCCAAAGCCAGGGGGTGGAGATTCTGGCCTGCGGCACCTGTCTGGAGGAGTATGGCCTCATGGAGCACGTCGCCGTCGGCAAGGTCTCCAACATGTACACCATCGCCGAGCGGATGATGGGGGCGGGGCGGGTGATCAACCTGTGACCCGTCCCCCCGACGGATACGGCGGGGGCGGCCCCACGTGTCCCCCCGGCGGATTGTAGGGGCGGACCTATGTGTCCGCCCCCCACGTG
>JALWUZ010000096.1:4990-8202 GCA_027079895.1 Anaerolineae bacterium | reverse complement strand
CCCCTACACCCCCACCGCCGACGTCGCGACCGGAGCCATCGCCGGACGGCTCTACTACCCGGCCGGCTTCATCCCCGCGCTGACGGTGTACGCCGTCTCGTTGGACGGGACCCGCTTCTACCAGGTGCAGACCGCCGTCGTGCCGCCGGGGAAACCGGCCTACGAGATCACCGGAGTCGTTCCGGGCGTCTACCACGTCTACGCCTACCCGACGGAGCGGCGCGGCGACCTGGGCGGCGGCTACACCTACCTGGCGGCCTGCAACGCCGGCCACATCCCCGTCCCCACCGACGAGCCCGGCTGCTGGCGGGACGCCTTCCACGACCTGGCGCCGGTCGCCGTGCGGGCCGGCTACCTCGTGGGAGAGGTGGACATCTACGACTGGTACACCTCCGCGCTGCCCGCGCCACCGGGAGGATGACCTATGCCCGCCTTCGCGTCCCTCGTCGCACTGCGCCGTCTGTGGAGCGTCCTCGTCGCCGTCGGCCTGCTGCTCCCCGCCGCTGCCCCGGCCTCCGGCGGCATCGCGGTGCTGGAAAACCGCGCCGAACACGCCTTTGCCCAGCGCGTCACCTTCACCCTCCAGGCCGCCGCCGACACCGACATCACCGCCATCTACCTCTTCTTCGGCCCGGAGGGCGGCGACACGACGACCGTCCCCCTGCCGGTGACGCCCGCCCACACGGTCACGGTGGAGCACGTCCACGACCTGCGGGACGCCCCCCTGCCCCCCTTCGCCATCGTCAACTACTGGTGGCGCATCGAGGACGCCGCCGGGGAGACCTACACCACCCCGCCGGAGCAGTTCCGCTACACCGACAACCGCTTTCGCTGGGAGGAACTGAGCGGCGGCGGCTTCACCGTCCACTGGATTGCGGGGCACGGCGACCCCGTCTTCGGCCAGACCGCCCTCGACATCGCCCGGCAGAGCGCGGAGGAGATCAACGCCGAACTGCGGGCCCCGCTGCCTCCGGCGGTGGACATCTACATCTACGACGGCCAGTACAACCTGGACGCGGCGATGGTGCTCACCGGGCAGGAATGGGTCGGCGGCCAGGCCCACCCCGAACTGGGCGTCGTGCTCGTCGCCATCCCCGCCGAGGGGAACTACGCTGCCAAGATGAGGCGCGACATCCCCCACGAAATTACCCATCTGCTGGTCTACCAGGCCGTCACTCCGGCGGGATACCGGTACGTCCCGGAGTGGCTCGACGAGGGGCTGGCGACGGCCAACGAGCAACTCCCCGCGCCGGACTACGACGTGGCCCTGGAGAACGCCCGCGCCGCGGGGCGCCTGATTCCTCTCCAAGACCTGTGCGTCCCCTTCCCGCCCGACCCCGGCCGGGCGATGCTCTCCTACGCCGAAAGCCGGAGCGTCGTCCGCTTCATTCGGGAGCGGTACGGCGGGCCGGGTATCCGCGCCCTGCTGCGGGCCTACGCCGACGGAGCCAGTTGTGCCAGCGGCGTCCGGCAGGCCCTGCACGTCAGCCTCGGCGGGTTGGAGACAGCCTGGCGGGCCAGCCTGGAGCCCCAGTCCCCCTGGCGGGCGGCGGTGGAGCAGGTCGGCGTCTGGGTGGGACTGTGGGTATTGAGCGTCCTGGTCGCCCTGCCGCTGGCGACAGTGGGGAGGAGATATGGGCATGGGACGGGATGACTTCGAGCCTGCCTACCTGAACCTGCTCCGCTCCGGCGAGTTGGAACGGCGGGTGGCGGCGGCCCGCGCCCATCTCCACGCCTGCGACCTGTGCGGGCGGGAGTGCCGGGCGGAGCGGCTGTCATCGCGCGGGCGAGAAAAGGGCTCGCCGCGCCCGGCCTGTCGCACCGACGACCGGGCCGTCGTCGCCAGTTTCGGCCCGCACTTCGGCGAGGAGGACCCGCTGCGCGGCTTCGGCGGCTCCGGCACCATCTTCTTCGCCTGGTGCAACCTGAACTGCGTCTTCTGCCAGAACTACGACATCAGCCAGTTGGGGCATGGCCGCGCGGTCACGCCGGAAGAACTGGCCCGCATGATGCTCGCCCTCCAGGAGCGGGGGTGTCACAACATCAACCTCGTCTCCCCGACCCACGTCCTGGTGCCCATCCTGGAGGCGTTGCTCATCGCCGCCGCCGACGGGCTGCATCTGCCGCTGGTCTGGAACACCGGCGGGTACGACTCCCTGGCCGCGCTGGCCCTCCTCGACGGGGTGGTGGACATCTACATGCCGGATATGAAGTACAGCGACGAGGCCGTCGCGCGGCGGTACTCCAAAGTGGCCGACTACCCGGCGGTCAACCGGGCCGCCGTTCGGGAGATGCACCGGCAGGTGGGGGATTTGGTGCTCGACGGGCGGGGAATCGCCCGGCGCGGACTGTTGGTGCGCCACCTGGTGCTGCCGGAGGGGCTGGCGGGGACGGCGGAGGTGGCCCGTTTCTTGGCGGAGGAGGTCTCGCGCGACACCTACATCAACGTGATGGCCCAATACCGCCCGGCCTACCAGGCGGCCTCCTACCCGCCGCTCGACCGGCCCATCACGCGGGCGGAGTACGCGCGGGCGATGGAGGAGGCCCGCGCCGCCGGGCTGCACCGCTTCGACCGGCGGTGGTGATTATCAATGGGAGGTTAGGGAATGAGTTATCGAGATACCTGGGCGGTTTGTACCAAGTGTGGGAAGAAGTTCATCTTTCGCGTGGAGGAGCAACGTCAGTTGGCGTTGGAGGGTAAGGAGATCGTCCCGCCGGCGTTGTGCCCGGACTGCCGCCCGGCCCGGCCGTCGGCGCGGCGGCCCCAGCGACCGCAGCGGCGGGCGGAGTCACGGCTCGACCTGGCCGCTCTCGGCCCTGGCCCTTACGAGGGGGTCATCAAGTGGTACGACGACGAGAAGGGGTACGGGTTCATCATCCACCCCGGCGGGCACGAGATCTTTTTCCACCGCACCGGCATCGCGCCGGGGGAATCGCCGGACTTCCCCGACGGCACGCCGGTGACCTACTGCCTGGAGCAGACGGAGAAAGGCCCCCAGGCGGTGGACGTGGAACGGATGGTGGCGTAGTTCAAAACAGGCGGTTCTGGACCGGAGGATGGGAGAGTTTGGCGGACTGCTCTTCTAGCCACCGGCGCAGGCTCTGGGGCGAGGTGAGCAGTTCCGGGTGGAGGGGCAGGGCGTTCTGGCGCAGCAGAAGCCGGTTGCCCTCCGGGGCCTCCGTGCCGTCGAGCACGAACACCGGCACCCACC
>JALWUZ010000096.1:0-4980 GCA_027079895.1 Anaerolineae bacterium | reverse complement strand
CTTGAGAGCCTCCGTCGCTCCGGCCCAGGTACCGCCCTTGCGTGCTGCGCTGGCGATGACCAGCGCGTAGTCGGCCAGCGCGTAGATCAACCGATTGCGTCCCATCGCCGCCCCGACGCTGAACCCGGCGTTGGGGGAGTAGGGGGTAATCAGGGCCAAATCCCCGCTCATCAGACTTGGCCGCCAATCCGGGGAGCGGATGGCCCGTTCCAGGCTGTGTGCCAGAACGCCGACCGCCGTCCCCCGCGCTTGTAGGGCCGCTTTGGTGGCGATGGAATCCACCCCCCGCGCCCCGCCTGAGTAGAGCACCAACCCCTCGTTGGCGCAGGCGGTGCCGACCAGGTCGGCGCACCGTTTCCCGTGCTCGTCCACGTCACGCGACCCCACGACCGCCAACCCCGGCTGTCCGAGCAACAACTGCTCCCCCGCCCCGAACAGAATCGGAGGCGCACTGTGCCTCAAACGGCGTTTCAGTCGCCGGGGATAGTGGACGTCGGCGCGGGTCAACACCCAAATCCCCAGCGATTCCAGCCGTTCCAGTTCCAGAGCCATCCCCCCTCCACGGGCCAGCAACTGTGCCAGGCGGCCCGCCTCGTCTTCTGTGAGGGGGAGCAGCGTCCGCAACTGCTCCGCTGTGCGTCCCAGGAGGTCGCCGGGCGTCAACCCAGCGGCGACCAGACGGCGGGCCAGGTCGTTCCATCCCCGCAGCGTCAACGGCTTGGGGCCGCCGTCGGAGAGGCCCAGACGGGAGCAGATGAGCAACATAGCCAGGGAGTCGGGAGAAAGTTCCATCTCGACTACGCCTTCCGCGCGGTCGCGCGGGCGAGGACGAACGGGTACACTGCCCTACTGCCAATAGACCCTCTCCTGAATCCGTCGCGCGTTCATCTCCAGGGATTTTCAACTTTTTAACATTTGACGGACAGGGGGGGCCAGGCGATTGAGCCGTTGCATTCGCTGTTGGAGGGCCTGGGTAGGCGATGGCACTGCCATCGCCTACCCCTTTGCTGGTTCATCTCCTCCACCGGTTGACGACTTGGACGACGAGCAGCGGCAGCAGCCCTCCCAGGAGCGTTACCCAGGCCGCCTCCCAGGGGCCCTCCCGGCGGTAGAGCAGGTCGAAGCCCGGCAGCCGCAGGGCGTAGACCAGGTAGAGCACCAGGCCGCCGTTGATGCACCAGAGCGCGAGCCGCATGGCCTGGGAGACCGTCCGGCGGCCCAGGCGGGCCGCGTAGTACCCCACCAGCCCAATCAACAACAGGCTCCCGAAGGAGGCCAGCAGGGCCGCCCCGTCCTCCTCGCGGGCGGGCGGCTGCTCCTCCTCAGTCTCCGCCGGGCCGGGGGTAGGCGTGGGGCTCTCCGCGATGACCGGCACCGGCTTCGGCGTGGCGGTCGGGGTAGCGGTGGGCGTCGGCGTCGGCAGCGGCGTCGGCGTCCAGATGATGGCCGGCTCCCCCTCCGGGATGGTGATCTGCAAGGCGATGGTGCGCGGCACCGGGTCCGCCTGCACCGAAATGTCCAACTGCCCCGTGCGGTTCAGCGTGACCGTCGTCTGGGCCACACCGCCCCGCGTTACCCCCTCCGCCGAACGCTCCAACCCCTCCCGTGGATAGGTGAAAATGAACTGCACCGGCGTACCGTCGGGCACCGGATGGCCGTTGTGGTCGAGGATCACGCCGGTATGCAACTCCAACGTGTCCCCAACTTTCGGCTGGACGGGTTCCGTCGTCGGTTCCGGCGTTGCCTCGTTCTCCCCTTCCGGCTCCGGTGCCGGCGCGGGCTCCCCCTCCTCCGGCGGCTTGATGACGGTGTAGTAGAGCGCGATGGTCTGCTCCGGGTCGGGGGAAGTCTGAGTCGGCAGGTCGTAGTTGATACCGGTGACGCTGACCGGCGGCCTGCCGGTCGGGGCGAACTCGCTGAACATCGCCCGCACCGACATCTCGATGAACGGCTCTACCCGGCTGTAGGCGACGTAGTACGCGCTCAGCTTGCTGATTTCCGTCGCGTCCAGGTAGTACGGGGCGTCGTAGGCCAGCACCACCATCTTGGAGCCGCGCAGCGCGTCCGCCCGCTCGGACAGGAACCGCTTGACCACCTCCGATTGGGGCGGGTCGCCGGCGGGATTGAGCATGGCGAAGATGATCCAATCCGCCCCCTGCAAGGCGGCCTCGACTGGCGATAGTTGCGTCGGCGAGACCGTCTCCCCCGCTGCCGGGGTCGGCGTGGGCGGCGGCGGGGGGCGGTTCAGGGCCTCCTCCAACCGGTCGAAGGTGAAGGATTCGATCTTGTCCGGGTCAATCTGTCCCGTCGCGTCGGGGCCGTAGAGCCGCACGATGGTGTTCCGCAGGGCCTGGGGGTCAATGTAGGGAACGGCGGCGCAGGTCGCGCACGGGGACGTCCTCCGCCCGTCGGTGAAGATGACGATGTGGTCGTCGGAGGTCGGCGGCGCGGGCACCAGGTCGGGGGACGGGGGGGAGAGGAGGGTCACGGCGTCCCGTCCGATGGCGGAGAGCACCTCGGCGTGCGTGCCGACCTGCTCGTCGAGGGCGTCCACGTCCGGCTGGGCCGCCGACAGGCTGAATCCGCCGCCGTAGAGGGCCAGTTTCAGGCGCAGGATGCGGGCGACGGCCTTGTCCACCGCCGCCTGGAAGGAGGGGTCGGTGTCGTACTTCTCCTGGAAAAAGGTGATGGTGGACTCCATGTTGGCGACGCGGGCCTCCCAATCGTCGCTGAGGGCGAATTGGGAGAGGAGCAGGAGGTCGTTGCCGGACAGGAAGGCGTCCTGGGCGATGTGCCGCCCGTTGAAACTCTCCTCGCCGGGGTCGTAGAAGCGGCGCAGAGCCCGCAGTCCCAACTCATCGGAGACGGTGACGCCCCCCTGCTCCCGCCAGGCGACCAATTCCGGCTGCTCCAACAGCCGCTGAAGGGCCTGACTGTCCACGCTGATGGGGCGGGTGGTGACGAAACGCCCGCCCTCCAAGCCCCGAAAGCGGATGTGGGAGACGAGAATCCCGTCGGGGCGGGCCAGAGGCTCCTCCGCCTGGGCGACGGCGAAGAAGGGGGCCAGGTCTATCTGGCGCAACTTCTCCAACGTGCGCTGGACGGTGGGGACCTCCTCGTCCAGCGAGCGGTCGGACGCGCCCAGGCCGGGGAAGTGCTTGGCGATGACGGCCAGAGCCCCGTCCGCGCCGCTGTGAACCCCGCGGATGTACGCCTGCCCCATCTGCCCGACCCAGAAGGGGTCGCCGCCGAAAGTGCGCACCCCCAGGTCGCCGGTGCTGTCCGGGCGGGGGACTTCCAGCACGTCCAGCGAAGGCCCCAGGAGCATGTTGATTCCCAGCGCCCGCAATTCCTGCCCGACGATCTCCCCCACCGCCTCGGCGTAGTCCGGGTTCCAGGTGGCCCCCAACGCCATCTCGGAGGGGAGCGGGGTCGTGCCGTTGACGATGCCGGTGAACGGGACGCCGTTCCCCTCGTGGCGGGCGGCGACGAAGAGGGGGATGAAGGGGCTCGGCTGGGTACCCGTCACCTGCTTGGACGCGCTCCAGGCGACCTGCTGAATCTGGCCGACGAGGGTGGCGACCTGGGTCAGCGCGTCCCCCTCGTTGAGGATGTTGCCGTTTTCGGGACAGAGGAGCACGCCGCCGACGTGGTAATCGCGGATCAGGGCCGCCAGGGGGCCGTTCTCGGTGATCTCCGCTCCCTGGAAAGTGACGATGAACAACTGCCCGACCTTCTCCGCTCCCGACATGCGGGCCATCAGGCGGGCGACGGCCTCATCCTCCGCGTCCGGCGGCGGTTCCTGGGCGCGGAGGCGGATGTCCCAGGGCGCGGCCAGCGGGAGCACCGTCAGGGTTATGAGGAGCAGGGCAAGGAGACGTTTGTACCACATCGGGCAGTCGCAGGCGGGGGCGGTTAAGCGTCGGCCTCTTCCTCGTCGTCCTCCCACCAGATGATCCAGACGCAGAGCCCCGCCAGTCCGATGGTCGCCAGGATGAGGGCGGCCCACTGGCCGGGGAGCAGTCCCACGTCCCGTGCGCTCCAGATGAGGATGAGCACCATGCCGACGGCCAGGACGGCCCAGCCGGTCAATCGGGGGTGTTGGTCGGCAAACTGTTTGATAGCGGTCATAGTCGCAATCCTCCTATCGTTGTTCGGCGGGGGTATGATACCCGTTCCGCCCGCTTTCGTCAACCGGAGTGAGCAGGCTTTCGAGGTACTCCCGGCTCACGGTGCGGGCGCGTTGGACGGTCCGCCGCTTGCGGAGCATCCGGGGGAGGCCGAGGAGTCCCGCCAGTTGGCCGCGCAGACGGGCCCGCGCCGCCGCGCCGCGCCAGGCCCGCATCGCCGCCGCCGTTATGCGTGCCTGGGCCCGCAGGATGGCCTTCCAGTGCGCCCGCCACAGGTCGCCGGGGTAGTCCTTCGCCAGCAGGTAGATGAAGTTGCGCCCGTCGTAGAAACTGGCGGTCACGCCCCCGCCGGTCGCGCTCAATTTGTGATAGACGACGGCCCGCGGCGCGTATATGCACCGCCAGCCGCGCAACTGGGCCCGCCAGGCCAGGTCCACGTCCTCGCAGGAGAAGAAGAAATCCTCGTCCAGCAGCCCGACCTGCTCCAACATCGCCCGGCGGTAGGCCGCGCTCCCGCCGCACGCGCTGAAGACGTACTCCTCGACGTCGTACTGCCCCTCGTCCCGCTGCCACACGCCCCGGTTGCCGGGAATGCCGTCCAGACGGTAGAAGTCGCCCGCCGTGTGGAACACGTCCCGCCGGTCGAAGAGCAGCATTTTGGAGGCCACCAGCCCGGCCTCCGGGTGGCGGTCGAAGGCGGCGACGACCTCTTCCACCCAGTCCGGGGCGGCCTCGGTGTCGTTGTTGAGGAGGATGACCACCGCGCCCTGGGCGGCCCGCATACCGGCGTTGCAGGCCCCGGCGAAGCCCCGGTTCTCGCCCAGGGCGCGGTGGTCATCCTCCTCAACAA
>JALWUZ010000095.1 GCA_027079895.1 Anaerolineae bacterium | reverse complement strand
GAGGTAGCACGCTCCCTGCTAGGAGGTAGCACGCTCCCTGCTAGGAGGTAGCACGCTCCCTCACTCGTCCCCACACTCCGGCGTGGGGGACGACATCTACCGCCCGGCGACGAAGGCGGTCGGGTCGCGGTAGCCGTAATAATCCGGGTGGGCGCGGAGCGGGTCATCGTCCCAGGTGTACCCCACCCCGGCCACCTGCCGATTGCACCCTCCACGCGCCCCCGCCGTCCCCGGCGGAAAGATGGTGCTCCCGTCGCGGAAAGTGCGCATCTCCCAGTGGAGGTGGCTGTTCAGCCCCATGTCCTCGACGACGCCGATGATCTGCCCCCGCACGACCGGCTGCCCTTCCCGCACCTGAACGTGGCTCACGTGCCAGTAGACGGAGTAGATCGCGCCTCCCTCCGGCAGACGGTGTTCGATGCCGATGACCTGCCCTTCCTGTCCGGCGTCCATCGTGAAGACGACCACCCCGTCGGCGACGGCGTGGACCGGCGCGTGCGTCACCACCCGCCAGACGACTCGACCGTCCTCGTCCAGCCCGAACAGATCCACTCCGGCGTGGTACAGGCGGCTGAAAGGGACCGGCTGACCGGCGGCGTCGCGGAAACAGTTGGCCCGGTCGCCCAGGCTGGGGTTCTGCGCATCGTACCGCGTGTCCACCGCCAGCGGCCCGGTGACGCCCTGGACGTAGGGGCCGTAGTCCTCCGCCGGTAGGAGGGGGAAATCGAACGCGGCGGCGACGGGCGGCGTGGGCCAGGGCGTGTACGGCGCGACGGTGGGGAAATCCGGCAACGGCTGCCCCAGGAGCACGAGCAACAGGCCGTTCTCACGGCACAACACAGAGATCAGCCCCAGTCCCACCAGCGCGATGAGGACCAGGGCCAGAAACCGTCCACAGCCGGTACGTCTTCTCACTCCTGGCGGTACTCCTCCCGCTGGGGATACCAGGCGTCGAGGGCGACGGTCGGCTCATCCAGCACCACCGCGCCGTGGGGCACGTTCGGCGGGCAGCAGACCCCCTCCCCGGCCCGCAGGACGCGCGTCTCGCCGTCCAGCGTGAACTCCATCGCCCCCTGCACGATGTAGGTAATCTGCTCGTGGGGATGGGAGTGCTCCGGGATCACGCTCCCCGGCGCGAAATCGAAGAAGGTCATCATCGCGTGGTCGAGGTAGACCGCCCGACGCACTACGCCCGGCAGCATCTCCGTAGCCGGCAACTCGTTCAGGGAGAAAAAGGTCAGGGCCATAACTCACCTCTTGGGGTAGATGTGTGCCAATCCTATGCGGGGGTACATATTACCCCGGATGTCGGATTTTGTCCAATGCCCCGGCGCGGCACGCACGAGGACGATGCTTGACATGCCATTCGACTCACCCTATAATCTCCGACGGACGGGGGGAGGCTGAGCCGGTCAGCCGCCGCCTGTCCCGTGTCCTCCCTACGCGGCCATTTTGAAGGAGTTTGCTATGCCATCATCCCCGAACGCTCAACCGTCGGTGCGGCTCACCCGCTTGCAGGCCAAGAATTTCCGCAGCCTGGCCGATGTCACGGTCTCCCTGGCTCCCTTGACCGTCTTTGTCGGCCCCAATGCCTCAGGGAAGAGCAACGTTCTGGACGCCTTGCGCTTCATACGCGACGCTATGATTACCCGTCTCCATCAGGCCGTGAATCAGAGAGGAGGCATGAGTGCTCTGCGTCGCTGGTCGTCTAAAGGCCGCCCGTATGACGTTGTTCTGGCCGTGACCCTCGAAAGTGCCGACTGGACGGCTGATTACACATTCACCCTGGGCAGCGAGCGGCGGGGGGAGTTTCGCGTCAAGCGTGAAAAGTGCGCGGTGTATCACAAACCGAAACAGCCCGACGACCCCGTTGCTTTTGCGATAGAGGAAGGTCGCTGGGTGCGACGCCCTGAACCTCATCCAAGTCTGACTAAATATGCAATGCCTACTGACGAACTCTTCCTGCCGCGGAGCACATTCCTACTTGGTGTCCCCGCCTTCGCGGAAGTCTGGAACGCTTTGCGCGACATGGGCTTCTACAACCTCTACCCAAATGCGTTCCGCGAACCTGCCAAGCCGTCCAACCCCCATCCGTTGCAGGACGACGGGGCAAACCTGACCAGTACCCTCCGTGCTCTGCGACGCCCCGATTATATCGAGTCCCGCAAGCGCGTCGTGCAATTCCTCCGGGCGGCGGTGCCCGGCGTGGAGGACGTGTCGGTCAAGCAGGTGGGGAGTTACCTCGTCGCCCAAATCCATCACACCGCCGCGCCCACGTCACCTGACGATAAACGTGAGAAACGGCGCGCGGCTTTCGACCTGGCCCAGGAGTCCGATGGCACCCTGCGCCTGCTGGCCCTGTTCACCGCGCTTTTCCAGCGGCCTACCCGCACGCTGATCGGCATCGAGGAGCCGGAACTCAACGTTCATCCCGGTGCGTTGGCCGTGCTCCGCGACGCCCTGGATTTGGCCAGCCGCGAGAGCCAGATTCTGGTGACCACTCACAGCCCTGAGTTGCTGGCCGAGTTCCCGCCGGAAGTTTTCCGCGTCGTGGAGATGGTGGACGGCGCGACCCAGATCGGCCTCATGGCCGAACATCAGCGCGCGGCCATCCGCGACCGCCTCTTCAATCCGGGGGAATTGCTCGTCATGGAGGGGTTACAGCGGGAGGGGTAACGTGCCTGGATTGTGGCTGTGGGTGGAGGGTGAAGGGGAAGTCGCCGCCGCGCGGGAACTGGCGCGGCGAATCCTTCACGGGCGGCTTGGGGCATACGACTGGCAGGTCGTCCACCCTTCCAAAGTGGGCGGCTTGGACGCTTTCCGCAAGAAGATGGAGCGGATGGTGGGGTATCTGCGGCGCAGGCCGGAGGTGGATGCCGTGCTGGTGCTCTTGGATCTGGACGACGGCTGCGCTGCCGAAATCGCCCCCCAACTGGCGGAGGATTTGCGTGTCCTCAACCCTCCGAAGCCCATCGCCATCGTCTTCGCCGTGCGGGAGTACGAGGCCTGGTTCCTGGCTGCGGCGCGGTCTCTGTGGAAGCGGGCCTACGCGGGCGACCCGGAGGGGAAGCGGGACGCCAAAGGCGAGGTCAGGCGGCACTTTTTCGCGGATTACGCCCCCACGCTCAATCAGGCCGGGCTGAGCGCACGGATGAGCCTGGATGAAGCCGAGGCCAACAGCCGCTCTTTCCGTCGCCTGCTCCACGCTTTGGATGAACTGCGCCAGGCCGTCGCCCAGGAGAGGGTCGGCGTGACTCCGCGGTAGCGCAGAGAAAGGCTACTCCGCGGACTGCGTCGCCAGCGCGTCGAGGTCCACCTGTTGCCCGTCGTCCAGCGACACCCGCCAGCGCGGTGTGCTCATTTTCGCTTCACCTCAAGTGACAGTCACCTTTGAAGGTCACTGTCACTGACACGCTCCAGCGAGCGCCAACTGACAAGCGTCCCGCGCCCCGTTGTCAGGGATTGCTCTCCGCCGTACACCACCACCCCGGCATCTTCCGGCATCCCCGCCAGTTTGAGCCAGTAACGCAAATTGTCAAAGTAACTCTTGTCCATCGTCTGACCGGATTTGATCTCCACCGGCAGGACACGCTCCCCATCTACCAGCAGGCAGTCAATCTCCCGCCCGCTTCCATCCCGCCAGAAATACGGGAATTGCCGCTCCCCGCGGTGAAATCGCCGTTTGATGAACTCATTGAGCACCAGGTTTTCGAAGAGCGCCCCGCGCAGATAGTGGGTGGTCACCTGCGAAGCCTCGCGAATGCCCAACAACGAGCAGGCCACCCCGGTATCGTAAAAATACAGTTTGGGCGATTTCACCAGCCGCTTGTTGAAATTGCGATGCCAGGGGCGCAAGCGGTAGGTGATGTAAGAGGTCTCCAGGATGGAAAGCCAGGATTTGGCGGTATTCGGGCTGATGCCTGCATCGTTCGCCAAACTGGTGTAGTTGACCAGTTGCCCGATGCGCCCGGCGCACAATTGGGTGAAGTGAACAAAGGTATCCAGGTCCCCGATGTTTTTGAGCAACCGCACGTCCCGCTCGATGTAGGTCTGGATGTAGGATGGGTAGAAATCCGTGGGAGCCAGCCCCCGGTCGTAGATGCGGGGATACTGCCCCTGGAAAATCGGGTCTTCATAACGCTCGAAGGTATATCCGCCCCGCTCCAATTCAGGGAGCGAAAACGGTAGCAGATGCAGCACCGCCGTGCGTCCTGCCAGGCTCTGGCTGATGCGCTCCATCAGCAAAAAGTTGGATGACCCCGTGAGGATGAAGTGAACATCTCGCTCGCGGTCTACGATGGATTGAATGTAGGAGAACAAATCCGGCGTGCGCTGGACTTCATCCAGCACCGCTCCGGCGGGGTAATTGGAGAGAAACCCCCGCGGGTCGGAGAGCGCAATCTGGCGGATATCCGGTTCTTCCAGGGAAACGTAGGGCAAGTCGGGGAAGACTGCTCGCACCAGAGTGGTTTTGCCGGATTGCCGCGGCCCGGTCAGGGTCACGACCGGGTATTGCGCTGCCAGGGCAACGAGTTTCGGGGTCAAGGTACGTTTTATCATGGAGGCTCCCTTTGCACGGCTTTGCTGTGATGATAGCATAAATCGCGCAAATCCGCAACCTGATTGCGGATTTGCGCATGCATAGGCCGCGCCGTGATTTCGACAGGCTCAATCCAGGGGTTTCGATACGCTCCGGCACAAGGCGGCGTATTGCCCGCAGTGACCACTCCCGGCCGCCAACGGCTCGCTACCCGGCGACCGGCAGCGCGTCGAGGTCCACCCGCCGCCCGTCGTCCAGCGACACCCGCCAGCGCGGCACCCAGGCCAGGCCGCAGAACTCGACCCGCACGTCGGCGCGGCGGGGCTTGACCTCGAACTCCTCCACGTCGTCCACCGTCTCCGCCCAGCGGTCGCCGATCTCCGCCTCCTCTTCCTGCCACTGCTCCTCCAACCGCTCCAGTTGCTCCTTCAGGTCGGCGATGGCGGCCTCGGACTCCTCCACGTCCGCCTCCGCCTTCTTGACCAGCGTCCGCTTGCGGCTGGCGCGGGAGAGCAGCGACGACGACCGCCGCCCGGTGAGCAGGTTGAAGGCCGACTCCCCCAGGCTCAGCAGTTGCTCCTGCTTGCGGGCCTCCAACTCCTCCTTGTCCGCCTCCAACTCCCGCTCCTCACGGCGCAGCCGCTCTCGCACCCGTTCCATCCGCCGCTCCATCTTGGCGTGGGCCTTCTTCACCTCGGCGTCCCGACGACGACGGGCCTCATCCTCACAGCGGCGACGGAACTCCCGCTTGCTCTCCCCCACCTCCCCGTACAGTTTCAGCGTCGGGTTGTGCCAGATGGTGACGGCGGTGTTGTAGTAGAGATAGTCGGCAAAGTCCTTCTCCAGCCGCTTCAGGTCCCGCCGACGGGCCAGAGCCGCCGGGACGGACTCGTACACCCCCTCCCCGACCGGCTCGTGAGAGATGGCGTCCTCGTCCAGCGTCACCGCGCCCTGCTCCCAGTCCACCGCGCCCGTCGAGCCGACCTCCACCAGCCGGACCACCTCCTGCCGGTGATCCACGCCGCGTTTCCGGTCGAGCATCCGCACGCTCCCCCGCGCCAGCAGCCGGGGGACGTAGACCAGGTACCGCTCTCGCGCCGTCACCTGGCGGCCAGCCTGCTCCTCGTAGTTGTGCAGGGCCCACTCGAAAGCGACCGTCGGCGGGAGGAAGACTTGGGGGAGGCCCGGCGGCAACGACGGCGGCTGTCCACCGCGCGGCGGCTGTGCCGGGGTCGGCGGCGCGGCGGCGGTCGGCGACGGCGCGGGTTCCGGCGGGGACGGCCTCTCCTCCCCCTGCGCCCGCGCCAGTTCCCGCACCTGCTTGCGGGTCAGCGGCCCGCGCAGGTAGGACATCGCCCAGCGGGTGTGGAAGAAGAGCGGCGGCCCGGCGTGAATGTCGTGGAACAGGAAGACGCGCGGCTTGAGGGAGCCCAACGCCCGCTCCGTCTCCCCGCGGCTCATCCGCTCCCCGGCCTCGGCCAACGCCCCTTCCAGCCCCTCCATGACCCGCTGCTTGTCCCGCTCGGCCCGCAGGGAGCCGACCGCCCACATCCCGGCGTTGGTCAGTCCCTTGTAGTCCAAATCCGCCGGGTTCTGCGTGGAGAGCACCACCCCCAGCCCCGCCGCCCGTCCCTGTTTGATGAGGGCCAGCAGCGGTCGTTTCGACGGCGGATTGGTCGGGTGGGGCGGGAAGTAGCCGAACACCTCGTCGAAGTAGATCAACGCCCGCAGGTCGGTCGTGCCGGACTGCTTCCGCAGCCAGTCCCGCGCCGCTTCCAGGAACAGGGTGACGAAGAACATCCGCTGAGCGTCGTCGAGGTGGGCCAGGTAGAAGATGCTCGCCTGGGGCCGTCCGTCGGGGGCGTAGAGCAACTCGCCGATGTCCAACGGCGTCCCCTCCTGCCAGACCTCGAAACCGGGCGCGGCGATGAGGTTGTTCAGCGAGCGGGCCAGCGTGAGCCGCTCCTTCTCCGGCAGGAAGGCGTCCAACTCGAAGACCCCCACCTGCCGGAAGGGGGGATTCTGCAACAGGCGGATGAGCGTCGGCAGGTCGAGGGGGTCGCCAGCCCGCCAGACGTGCTCAATGATGCGGGAGAGGAGGATGTGCTCCGGGCTTTGGAGCGGGTCCGCCTCCACGCCGACCAACCCCAGCAACGCCGCCACCAGCCCGCTGATGCGCTCCCGCAACGGCTCCTCGTACTCCTCCCAGTCGAGGGCCGGGGTCTCGAAGAAGTGGAGCACGTCCACCGGCTCCCCGGCCTCGGAGCCGGGGGTGAAGATGGTGAAGCGGGCCGTCTGGCGCAGTTGGGCGATGCGCTCCCCGCCGATTCCCCACTTCGCCAGCCCCTCCCGCCACTTGCGGGCCTCCTGCTCCGCGTACTCGGCGACGCTCATGTCACGCCGCCGCGCCCCCTCCAAATCAACCCAGGGGGCGAAATCCTCCGCCCGCAGGTCGGGGAAGGTCAGCATGAGGTTGGTGATGTCCCCCTTCGGGTCGAGTATCAGGGCCGGGACGCCCTGGAGCAGCACCTCTTCCAGCAGGATGATGCCCAGGCCGGTCTTGCCGGAGCCGGTCATACCGAGGATGAGGCCGTGCGTGGTGAGGTGGCGGGCCCTGTAGAGCAGGGGGCGGTCGCCGAGACGGTCGTTGGCCAGGTCGTACTCTCGTCCCAGGTACAGTTGACCGGGGGTAAACGTGGACATCGCAGCCTCCTTCTAGACAGAGTCAACAGGATGTGCGGCCGGGGTCGCGGCACGCCGCAGTTGCCCGCACCCGGCCTCGATCTCGCTCCCGCGCCGCTGGCGCACGGTGTGGGGGATACCGGCCTCGTCCAGCACCGCCGCGAACGCTTCGAGCGACTCCGGGGGCGCGGGACGGCCGGCGTAGCCCGGCGTCGGATTCAGCCGCATGAGGTTGACATGCACCGGCCATCCGGCCACCCGTTCCGCCAGCGATTCCGCCTGGGCGGGGTCATCGTTCACCCCGGCGATGAACACCCACTCGAACATCACGCGGCGCCCCGTCCAGGCGATGTACCGCTCGACGGCGGCGAAGACCTCGTCCAGTGGATAGCGGCGGTTGATGGGCATGATGCGGTCGCGCACCGCGTCCGTCGCCGCGTGGAGCGAGACCGCCAGTTTGACCGGCAGGTCGCCGTCCGCGCGGCCCAACCGTTCGATGCCGTCCGCGATGCCTACGGTGCTGATGGTGACACGGCGCGGCGGAAATCCCAGGCCGCGCTGGTCGGTTATGCGCCGGACGGCGGCCAGCGTGTGCTCGTAGTTGAGCAGCGGCTCCCCCATCCCCATCAACACGACGTTCGAGAGGGCCGGGCCGCTCTCCCGCCGGGCGTGCTCCACCTGGGTGACGATCTCCGCGGCGGAGAGGTCGCGGACGAACCCCATCTGCCCTGTGGCGCAGAAGGCGCAGCCGCAGGCGCACCCCACCTGGGTCGAGACGCAGACGCTCCGCCGCTCCCGGTAGCGCAACAGCACCACCTCGACGGTCTCGCCGTCGGGCAGTTGGAGCAAGTCCTTGCGCGTCTCTCCGTCGGGGGACTCCTGCCGGGCCAGCACCGGCAGCGGGGGCAATGTATCGCTCATCGTTGCACCTCACGCCGGAGAGTATACCACACCAGGGGGCAGGTTTCAAGCGTTCGGAGGGGAGGGTGAC
>JALWUZ010000094.1 GCA_027079895.1 Anaerolineae bacterium | reverse complement strand
GCGCCGCTCGCTGACAGCCCTCTCCCGCCTGACACCCTACCTGCCTTTCGGCCTGCTCCCCCGCCTGGCGACCTCCCCTTCCCGCCACGAGACCGGGGGCGAGCACCGCCTGGTGACGATCTTGTTCGCCAATTTCGTCGGGGCCAGCCGGCTGGTGACGCGGTTAGGACGGGAGCAAGAAGACGAGGCCGCCGTCGCCCTCAACGACTACTTCACCGCGATGCAGCGGGCCGTCTCCCGATACGGCGGCGTGGTCAACAAGGTGGACCTGTACGACCACGGCGACAAGTTGATGATCCTCTTCGGCGCACCGGTGGCCCACGAGGACGACACCGAGCGGGCGGTGCGGGCCGCGCTGGAGATGCAGGCCGCCCTCCCGACGGTGGACTGGCTTCAGGGGCAGCGGATTGGGGTCAGCACCGGCGTGGTCTTCGCCGGACACGTGGGGGCCGTCAGTCGGCGGGAGTACACCGTGATGGGGGACAAGGTCAACCTCGCCGCCCGGCTGATGAGCGCGGCCCAGGAGGGGGAGATCCTCCTGTCGAGTTTCGTGCGGCGCAAGGTGAGCCCTTTCTTCAAGTTGCAGGACCGGGGCACGGTGCATTTGAAAGGGAAGAGCCGGCCGGTGCCCATCTTCGCCGTCGTCGGGGAGCGGGCGCGGCCGGAGTCGGCGCGTGGCCTGCGCGGACTGCGCTCCCCCCTGGTCGGACGGGACGCAGAGCAACGGGCCTTGCACAAAGCCGTAGCCCGTCTGCGGGCCGGGGAAGGGGGCATCGTCTCCCTCGTCGGCGAGGCGGGGCTGGGGAAGAGCCGCCTGATAGCCGAGTTGCGCACCGACGCCGCCAGGGACGACATCTACTGGCTGGAAGGCCGCTGCCTCTCCTACACCCAGCAGGTCAGTTACTCCACCTTCACCGGCCTCGTCCACTCCATCCTGGGCGTCGAGAAGACGGACAATCCCCCCGACATCTGGCTCAAATTGCGCCGCCGGGTCGCCGAACTGCTCCCGCCGGAGGTCGGCGCGGATGTGCTCCCCTACCTGGCCCACTTCCTCGCCCTCCCCCTGAGCGGCCACGACGCCGAACGGGTGGCCTATCTGGAAGGCGAGACGCTGCAACGGCAGGTGGTGCGGTCGGTGACGGTGTTGCTGGAATACCTCGCCCGCGACAAGCCGCTGGTGCTGGCCTTCGACGACCTCCACTGGGCCGACTCCGCCTCGCTGACCCTCTTGGAGCGGTGTCTGGCCCTGACGGAGCGGGTGCCGGTGCTGCTCTTCCTGCTCTACCGCCCGGAGAAGGAGCGCGGCTGCTGGCAATTGGGGCTGAAGGCGGCCCGCGAGCACCCGCATCGCTACACCCGCATCCTCCTCGCGCCGCTGAAGCGGGAGCGCGGTCAGGACGTACAGTTGGTGCGCAACCTGCTCGGCATTGACGAACTGCCCCCCGCCCTGACGCAACTCCTCAGCCGGGCCGAGGGCAACCCGTTCTACGTCGAGGAGATCATCCGCATGCTGATTGACCAGGGGGTCGTCGTGCAGGAGGGCGACTCCTGGCGACTGGCGCGGGATGTCGAGTTGGAGGCGATTCCCGACACGTTGCAAGGGCTGATTATGGCCCGCCTCGACCGGCTGATCGAGGAGGCCCGGCGGACGCTGCAACTGGCGTCGGTCATCGGGCGCATCTTCCGCCGCCACGTCCTGGACTGGCTGGCGGCGGCGGTCGCCCTGGCGAGCCATCTGGACGACAATCTGATGACGCTGCGGCAGGCGGAGTTGGTGCGTCGGCGGGCGACGCTGCCGGAGCCGGAGTACGCCTTCAAGCAGACCCTGATCCGCGAGGTGGCCTACGAAAGCCTGCTCGTCCGCGACCGGCGCGTCTACCATCACCTGGTGGCGCAGAATCTGGAACGGGATTACAGCGGGGCGCGGCTGGAGGAGGTGTACGAGTTGCTGGCCCATCACTACAGCCTCTCCGACGACCGCGAGAAGGCCCTGTTCTACCTCCTCAAGGCCGGCGACAAGGCGCGGATGGCCTACGCCAACCCGGAGTCGCTCTCCTTCTACCGGCAGGCGGAGGCGGTGGCGGAGGAGTTGGGCCGCGTGGAGGAGCAGGCCGCCGCCGGCGAGGGCCTCGGCGACGTGCTCTTCCACATCGGCGAGTACGACGAGGCCCTGACCTGTTACAAGCGGGCGTTGTGGCATCGGACGGAGCCGCGCCGCCGGGCCGACCTGTACCGGCGCATCGCGATGGTCTACGAGAAGCAGGGGGAGTACGAGGAGGCGTTGGCGGCCTGTCAGCAGGGGATTCGGCTGCTGACCCCGGACGCGGAGCGCAGCGTCGAGATGGCGCGGCTGCTCATCACCCGCGCCCGGGTCTATCAACAGCAGGGACAGAACGACGCCGCCCTCCAGGACGGGCTGACCAG
>JALWUZ010000093.1 GCA_027079895.1 Anaerolineae bacterium | reverse complement strand
TCCCGGCAACGACCACCCCGACGAGAGCCATTCCATCCCCTCGTCCCAGGCCGCGACTCACGGGCGCACCGGGTTGGTCGTCCCGGTCGTGGTGGGCGTACTGGTGGGCGTGTTGGTGGGCGTGTTGGTGGGTGGCGTCCCGGTCGTGGTGGGCGTACTGGTGGGCGTCTCGGTCGGAGTGGGTGTCTCGGTCGGCGTGGGCGTCTCGGTCGGCGTGGAGGTCGGGGTCGGGGTGTGGGTCGGAGGTTTCTTGCACCACATCACCTCGGTGCTGCAATGCTCGGTTTTGGCTATGGACGCCCCGAGGCCAACGGAACTGCTCACCGAACCGGAGGCGTCGCCGCTGGTGCTGACGGAGGCGGAGAGGCTGGCCAGGGCCAGGTCTACCCCGGCGTTCAGTTCCACGCCCTCCCCGCTCACCCCGACTTCCAACGCCCCGCCGAGTTTGCCGATCTCCACGTCCACGCCGACGGTGGCGGACCAGCCGGAGTCCTCCAGGTCCTCGCCGGTCGCGCCGCCGGAGAAGGCCATCACCTCCGCCCCGAACTCGCCGTAGAGTTGCAGCCCGAAGCCCCAACAGATGGTGCGGATTTTGCAGGTCTCGCCGGTGCGGACGTTGCGGACGATCCCCATCCAGGAGGTGCGGCTGACCAGGACTCCCCAGTTGAACGAGCCCCCGATGCCTACCCAGACATCCTCGCCGGTGGGGTCTATCAGCGTGAAGGGGTTGTCGGCGGCGTAGAAGTACCGGTTGGGGTGGCGGATGGCCCCGACGGGGTCCTCGGACAGGAAGCGTCCCGTCGCCGGGTCGTAGATGCGGGCGCGGTAGTAGTACAGCCCGTCGAGGCCGAGGGCGCGGCGTCCGGTGAAGCGGAAGGGGTTGCCGACGGCGGAGTCCGCCAGCGGCTGGCCGTCGGCGTCGTAGATCGTGGTGCGCCCGAAGGGGGTGTAGCGGTACCGCTCGACGAACTGCCCCCCGTCGTCGCTCAGGCCGATGATGCTGTTGAGGGCGTCGCCGTGGTAGGTGTAGTAAGTGCCGCCCCGCTCCATCCCCAGCCACTCATCCAGCCCGCCGCTGGTGTACCGGGCGCGGGTCTGCCCGTCGGCCCCCAGTTCCAGCAGCAAATTCGGGCCGTCGTAGACGTAGTAGGTGGTCGTCCCGTCGGGGTCGGTGCGGGAGAGGAGGTTGCCGTTGGGGTAGTAGGCGAAGTCGGTGTCGCCGCCGTCGGGGGTGGCGATGCTCCGCAGTTGACGGCGGATGTTGAAGGTGTAGGTGGTGGTGCCGGTGGGGGTGATCTTGTGGGCCAGGTTGCCAGCCGTGTCCCAATCGTAGGCGACCGCCCCGGCGGCCAGGAGATGCCCGGCGGCGTCGTAGGTGTAGGTGATGGTCTCGTCGCCGGATTGCAACTCGATTCGGTTGCCCACCAGGTCGTAGGTGTAGTGGAGATAGTCGCCGTCCGAGGAGGTGGCCTCGATGAGGCGGGAGTTGGCGTCGTAGGTGTAGGTGATCGTTTCCCCGCCGGAGATGGTCTGCGAGGTGCGGTTGCCGCGTGAATCGTAGGTGTAGGTGATGACCTCCAGGGGGGTGTCGTCCGGGGCGAAGTGGGAGAGGGTCAGGAGTTGCCCGGCGGCGTCGTAATCGTAGGTGACGTAGGCCCCGTTGGGGAGGTCTTTGCGCGTCAGTTGATAGGCCGCGTCCCAGGTGTAGGTGGTGGTACGTCCGGCGGGGTCGGTGATGGTGTGGACGAGGCCGTTGTCGTAGTAGGTGTAGGTGGTCGTGCCGCCGTCGGGGTCGGTCATCGTCGTGCGCTGCCCGGCGTCGTCGTAGGTGTAGTTGATGGTCTTGGTGAGGTTCAGGTCGCGGAAGTTGATCTCGACGGTGGTGGGCAGGTCGGCCTCGTTGTAGGTGTAGTGCAGGATAACGTTGGTGGAGGTGATGGCGGTGACGTTGCCGACGGCGTCGTAGGCGTACTCCAGGTCATCGTCGGGGTAGTCGGCGTCGGTGAGGCGGGAGATGGCGTCGTAGTCGAAGGTGGCGACGGCCCCGTCGGGGTTGGTGTACCGGACGATGTTGCCACGGATGTCGCGCTCCATAGTGGTGCGGTTGCCGAGGGGGTCTAACTCCTTCCACAGCCGGCCGAGGGAGTCGTAGAAGTATTGCACGGAGTGACCGTAGGCGTCGGTGACAGAGGCGACCTGATTCGGCCCCACGTAGGTGTAGCCGATGCTGCCGCCCATCTCCTCGGTGAGGCGAGTCAGGCGGCCGTAGTCGTCGTAGAGGTAGGAGCGCGAGCCGCCGGCCTGGTTGATGACCTCGGCCAGGAGTCCCTCGGCGTTGTAGCGGAAAAGGATGTTGTTGCCCAGCGGGTCGCTCATCGCGGTGACGTGGTCGGCGCCGTCGTAGGTGAAGGTGATGGTGCGCCCCAGGGGGTCGGTCTGGGAGACGAGCCGCCCGGCGGCGTCGTAGGTGGTGTTCAGCACCGCGCCGGTGGCGTCGGTGATGACGGAGCGGTTGCCGAACTGGTCGTAGCCGTAGCGCACCGTGCGGCTCAGAGGGTCGGTGATGGCGAGGAGGTACCAGCCGGAGGAGTCGTATTGGAAAGTCGTGACCCGATTCCCCGGCTGTACGACGCGCACCACGTTGCCGTGGTCGTCGTACTCGACGGTGGTAGTACGCCCCAGAGCGTCGGTGGCGGCGGTGACTTTCTCGAAGGTGGGGTGGTAGGTGAACGAGACGACCCGCCCCAGAGGGTCGGTGATGCGGGTGACGTGGCCGTTGTCGTCGTACTCGTAGTAGGTCGTGTTCCCATCGTTGTCGGTGATCTGCACCGGATTGCCGTCGTCGTCGTAGGCGATGGTGTAGCCGACGCCCTGCGTGCCGCTGACCCTCACCAGCCGCCCCCGACTGTCGTAGAAGTAGGACGTTATGGCGGAACGGGTGCCGAAGGTGTCCACGACGGTGGTCTGCTGGACGGCCCCCCACCCCATAGCACCGGAGGTGTAGGATATGTGGCGGGCGAAGGAGGGGAGTTGCAGGCTGGTGACGCGGCCGGCGGAGTCGTAGGAGATGGTGAGGTTGTTGCCACCCGGCGAGATGAGCGCGATCAGCCGTTCGAGGTCGTCGTAGAAGAAGGAGGTGGTGTTGCCGAGCGGGTCGGTGACGGAGGTGAGGTGCCCATCGTCATCGTGGCGGTAGATGATGGAGCGGGAGGGGGTGACGTTGGGGTCGGTGAGACGGGAGAGGTAATCGCCGTCGTACTCGAAGAGGAGTTGCCGCCCGTAGGAGTCGGTGAGCGAGGTGAGTTTGCCGTTCAGGTCGTAGGCGAAGACGAGGGAGTGGCCGTCGGTGGACTCGATGCGGGTGACGCGGTGGTGCCGCGGGCTGTCGAAGTAGTAGGAGAGGCCGGAGGAGGTGGTGAGGAGGTAGTGGTCGGTCTGGGGCTCGACGAGTTGGTCGTGGACGCCGGCGGGCGGGGTAAAGGTGCCGTCGGCCTCGGCGGTGAAGCGGGTCGCGGAGCCGTTGCGCCAGATGGTGATGTCGCCGTTGTTCTCCTCGATGTAGGAGTAGTCGTAGGGGAACGACCAGCCGCGAAAGCCGAAGACGGAGTGGGTATCGGCGGCCCGCTGGCTGTCGTAACTGATGGAAGTGTCGAGGGGCAGGCCGTGACAGCAGCCGGGGCAGTTGGAGATGATGGTGAAGCCGTTGTAGGTGTAGGACAGGTTGCCGGTGGCAGTGCTGACCACCACCCCCATCGGGCCGTCGAGGCTGACGCGGCCTCGTCCGCCGGTGGAACCGTCGGAGGCGAAGGCGGGGGCGGCGACGGCCTCCTCCGGTGGGGCGGCGTAGGCCGCCGGAGTGACCAACATCAAATTGGAAAGGAGCATGCTGATGGTGCAGATGAGAGATAAGAACCGATGCAATTTCCCAGACATTGTACTACCTCCTATTGTGCTTTGCGGGCGGAAGGTCCCACACATTGCCCGACTCCAGGGCCTCCCGCGCCCCCCATCCCCGCTCCTCGTCGAAAAGGGTGATGCGCTCCGGTGTAATACGGATGACAAGGTACAGTTCGTCCGGCGGCGCAGTGGACATCCAACGGGGCAGCCAGACACTCCAATCCGGGGCGACGACCGGACGGGCCGTGCCGCGGTATTGCAGCCAACGCAATCCGGCGGTGTAGCACGCCAGGACGATGATGAGCACCGCGTGTTCCTGTTCCAGATAGTAGGCTATGTCGGCCCAGCGGGGAATCAGACATTCCAACTCCAACTCGTGCCCGTCCGCCGCGGTCGAGAGACGGTAGCGCACCGGCATAGCCAGGTCGTCTCCGGTGGAGGGGGTGTCGGCGATGTTGAGGACGCAGATCTGGTGGCTGGTCAGGTAGGCGGCTATGCGGTGGCGCAACTCTTCCAACACGGGCGGCCTCCGTCGGGCAAGCCCCGCCCTCACGATAGCGGTGGGTGGTGGGCCGTGGCGACCGTATTGAGCCGCTGCATTCGCTGTTGGAGGGTGCTGGGTAGGCGATGGCAGTGCCATCGCCTACCCATTTGACCGTAAGCATAAGAACTTTGAAAAGCCCTAGGCCGGCCCGGTCGCCGGTTTTCATTTTACCAGGGGATTGGGGCGGAGACCTCTATCGAAAGATAGAATTTCGGGGGTTCGTCGCTATCGGATGAGGCGCAGTTCGCGGGCGCGGGCGGCGGCCTCGGTGCGAGAGGAGACGGCCAGTTTGCGCAGGATGCGGTGGACGTGGCTCTTGACCGTGCCCTCGCTGAGCACCAGACGCTCGGCGATGGCGCGGTTGCTGGCGCCCGCGGCGATGAGACGCAGCACCTCCACCTCCCGACGGGTGAGGGTCTCGCCGGTGCCCGGCACGGCCAGGGGACGCGGCTCCGCGCCCCGGCCCAGCAGGTTCAGCAGGTAAGCGGCGTAGGCGGGCTGCACGCCCCGTTCCACTGCCAGGTCGAGCACCGGCACGGCGGCCGCGCCCTCGATCAGGATGCGGCCCGGCGTGCCCTCCTGTTGGCAGCGGCTCAAGATGGGGGAGAACTCGGTCAACGCCCGGTCGAGGTGTCCCCAGGCCCAGTACAGGTGCGCCAGCAGCAACCGAACGTTGCCCGTCGAAGCGGCGTAGGCCGCCTGCCGCTCCAGCCGCAACGCCCGGAGGAGGGTGCTCTCGGCCTCAACGTACCGCTTGGTCAACATTTCCAGCCGCGCCTGGACGACGGCCAGGAGGAGGGGGGACCAGAGCAGCCGGTTGACCTGGACTTCGGTCTGCATCAGCGCGTGGATGGCGCGGAGGTCGTCATCGCGCCCCTGAAGCCAGCGGAGGCGTCCCATCAGTCCCAGCAGGTTTATGCGCAGCCGCGCGAGCATGCCGACCTGCCGGGAATAGGCCATCGCCCGCTCCAGGAGCCGCTCGGCGGCCTGGTACTCGCCACGCGCGATGAAGACGGTGCTCAGGATGGTCGCGATGTCTCCTTCCAGGGCGTAACCCCCTCCCAGCCGCCGGGCGATGGACAGGGCCTCCTCTCCCTCGCGGACGGCCTCGTCCAGACGCCCCCGCCAGAGGTGGATGAAGGGGGTGATCCGGCGGATGGAGACCAGAAAGGGGGGCGGCGGTTGAGGCATGTACCGTTCGGCTAGGCTGCAAAAACGTTCCATGTTCGCCAGTCCGCCGGGGAGGGCGGCGAGAGGAGGGTTGAGGTGGTAGGCCATGATGTTGAACGTGTCGGGGGTGTGGTGCTCCTCGACTGTCGCGATGGCGGCGTCCAGGTCGGCGGCGGCGCCGATGTCGTCGCCGACGACCATCTTCATCCAGGTCTGGGTCATCAACGCCCCCACGCGGTACTCCGGCGGCAGTGGATGGGTCAGGGCTTGAGCCGCGAAAGACGCGCTGCGCTCGAAATCGCCTTGCAGCATCGCGCAATCGCTCAACATGGCCAGCACGCTCCCGGTACCGACCCGGTCGTCGCGGGCGGTGTAGCCGGCGAGGGCCGCTTCGAGCAACTCCCGCGCTTCCGTCAGCCGGTTGCCGCCCAGGATGGAGCAGGCGCCGAGTCCGTGGAGCAGGCGGGGATGTTCCCGACGCACCGCCGCCGGCAGGGTGTGAATCCAGTTGCGGATGGTATCCCACATCCCGTTGTGGAGGAGGTCTTCCATCACCGCCTCGATGCCGGCGGCGGCCTCATCCCACATCCGCGCGGCCAGGTAGTGCCGGATGGCCTGGAGGGTGTCGGATTGCGCTTCGGCGGCGCGGCGATGAAGATCGGCGACCTGGGCCGGGGCCTCTTTCTCCAACTGGTGGCGGAGGAAGGCGGTGAACAGGTCGTGGTAACGGAAGGCGGTGCGCTCGTCGTTGACGGCCACGACGAAGAGGTTGCGGCGGTCGAGGTAGGCCAGGGCGCGATGGGCGTCGTCGCGCCCGGTGACGGCGTCGCACAGCGGGGCGGTCAGTTCGGGGAGGATGGAGGTCTTCAGCAGGAAGTCCCGTATCTCGTCGTCCTGCCGGTTCAGCACCTCGTCGGCCAGGTAGTCGAAGACGTACCGGTCGCTGCGGCTCAGACGGGCGATGAGGTCGGTGCGCCGCCGGGCGTCCGCCGCACATCCCAGGGAGTCGGCCACCAGGCGCAGGCCCACCGGCCAGCCCTCGGTGCGCGAGGCGATGGTCGTCAGGTCGGCGTCGGTGAGGTTCAGGTTGAGGGTCCGGTTCAGGAAGGCGGCGGTCTCGTCGTCGTCGAAACGCAGGTCGCGCAGCCGAATTTCCAGCAGTTGCCCCCGCGCCCGCAGACGGGCCAGCGGCAAGGGCGGGTCGTTGCGGGTCGCCACGACCAGGTGCATTTGGGAGGGCAGGTGCTCGACGAGGTAGGACAGCAAGGCGTGTATGCCGGGTTCGGTGATGAGGTGGAGGTCGTCCAGGACGAGGGCGAAAGGGGCCGGGATGGTCTCGGTGATGTCGTTGATGAGCAGCCCGGCGATCACCGATGGCTTGGAATCGGCCAGGCGCGAGTTGGAAAGGGCGGAACGGGTCAACGTGCCGCAGGCGGGATTCAGGCGGGCCAGGGCGGCCAGGAGGTAGGCGATGAAGAGAGCCGGGTCGTTGTCCCCCTCGTCAACGGTCAGCCAGGCGAAGGGTAGCGGCGGGGAGGGGGAGTAGAGCAGGGTGGCAAGCAAGGTAGTCTTGCCGTAGCCCGCTGGTGCGGAGATGAGGGTCAGCCGGTAGCCCGTCATTCCCTGTCGAACGATGGTGCTCAAGCGGGGACGATGAATGACGGTAGCAGCCGGACGCGGGGGCATCAACTTGGTCTGGACTATCCAGGTGGGGACTGCTGGCGTCTGCATCGCTCTGTTTCACATCAGGTTCGCAATCGTCGGTCACTCCTATCGAATCGCGCGGGCGGCCCACAGACGGGAGGGCAGCGCAGCGTAGAGGGTGTAGCCGCCGTCGGAGCGCAGGCCGCCGAACAGCCGCAGGTCGCACGTGGGGCCGCCGTAGTAGTCGCAGGAGGGGAGTCCCGCGCCCGCTGCGACCCACGTCCGCCCCGCGTCGGTGGAGACGCGGACTCCCGACGCGCTTATGGCGTACAGGGCATAGTCGGCGTCGAAGCGGGGGGAGATGAGGTAGTCGTAGGCTTCCTCCAACGTGCTCTCTCCCAGGCGCGTCCAGTTCCGCCCGCCGTCCTCCGAAAAGAAGACGAGGCCGTCCATCACCGCCACCGCCAGGCGGTCGGTGACGAAGCGGGCGGTCAGGGGCTCGTCGCCGAAACCCAGGCCGGCCGAGTGACGCAGCCACGCGCCCTCTTCCTGCTCCCACTCGTAGGCGGCCCCCGTCGTGAGGGCTATCAGCCGGCCGTCAGGGCTCAGCAACAGCCGCTTCACGCCCGATAGGCCCTCTACTCTGGCCCAGGTGTCGCCGCCGTCCGCGGTGCGGTAGGCGTGTCCGCGATAGGTCAGGTAGGCCACTCCGTCGGCGGCGAAGTCGGGCGGGAGGAGGAGCGCGAAACGGCTGTAAGTGTCCGGCGGCAGCCCCTCCCCCGCCATCCGCTCCCAGGTCAGGCCGTCGTCGCGGGAGATGAGGAAGGCGTCGGAGGTGGTGACGACCAGCACAGGGCGGGCGGAGACGGCGATTCCGTACACGGGGGGCGGGCCGAAATCCCCGTCCGGCAGCGGGGAGAGCGGCGACCAGCGCGTGCCGGACGGCGGCAGCCGGAAGAGCCGGGAGTCCCGCTCGACGGCGGCGTAGAG
>JALWUZ010000092.1 GCA_027079895.1 Anaerolineae bacterium | reverse complement strand
GTGCGCAGCGGACGGCTCATTGACTTGCACATCCCCGCCATCTACAAAGCGGTGCTGGCCTGCTCCGGCTTCAGCAACGGCGTCCTGGACCTGGTCAAGAAATCCGACCTCTACCCGGACCGGGTGGCCTCCCCCAGCGTGGGCGTGGGCGCACCGGTTTTCTACCGCGACTTCAGCCGGGACGTGCCCCTGGAGCACACCATGTACACCAGCCCGGCCCTGGTACGGGCCTGGGCTGCCGAGCACGGCGTCGAGGGGCGGCAGGACTTGAGCGGGATGGCCTTCTCCGAAAAACCGACGGTGGAGGGTGACGGCCCGGCGACCTACATCAAAATCCCCTACCGCAGCCTGGACGCCGAATGGAAGTACGACCCGGCCAGCGAGCGTTACCTGCGCTGGTCCGACGGCGAGCCCCACACCGACGCCCTCGACGGGAAGCAACTCAGCGCGGCGAACGTGGTGATCCTCTACGTCCCCCACTGGGACACCGACATCATCGAAGACCCCTACAGCGGGGCCTACTCCATCGAGTTCGCCCTGTGGTACTCCAACCGGGCCATCATCTGCCGGGACGGAATCCGCATTGACGCCTTCTGGCAGCACTGGGAGCGGGAGGATATGCTGACCCTGACCGACGAGGACGGGAACGTCATCCCCCTGAAAATCGGCAACACCTTCTTCGAGGTCATCCCGACCGAGGGGCTGGAACCGATTATCGAGTGACCGGAGGCGTGACGATGAGCAGACTGAAGGCTATGCATACCCCCGTGTTCTGGGCCGAGGGACATCCGGGCCCGCTGCCGTCCGCCAACTGGCAAGTGCGCATCGCCGGGCTGGTGGAGCGGCCGCTGACGCTGACCTACGAGGAGATCATCGCCCGCCCCAAGACGATCGCCGACGCCCGCCTGACCTCCGTCTCCGGCTGGACGGTGCGGGGGAAATGGGGCGGCGTCCGCTTCAGCGACCTGTTCGCCGAGGTCGGAGTATCCCCGCAGGCCGCTTACGTCCAGTTCACCTCCTACCGGGGCATCTACACCACCTGCATCCCCCTGGAAGTCGCATTGCGGGAGCGTACCCTGCTGGCCTACGAGTTCGACGGGGAGCCGCTGGAGGCCGATTACGGCGGGCCGGTGCGGGTGTTCTGTCCCTACCTGTGGGGCTACAAGTCGGCCAAGAGCCTGGTGGCCGTTACCCTGGTGGCCCACTCCATCCCCGGCTACTGGGAGGTGCGCGGCTACCCCGACGACGCCCAGATCAGGGCCGGGCGCGTCCACGATGTCAACAGCCATCGCTGGCGTCACATCCCCGATGGGGAGGTGATCGCTTTCCTGGATTAGCGGGACGGAACAGGCCGTGGCGACACGAGTGCTGGGAATCGCCGGGAGCCCCCGCCGCCGGGGGAACACGGAACAACTGCTCGACCGCTTCCTGGCCGGGGCGGCCTCCGGCGGCGCGGAGGTGGACAAGATCGTCGTCGCGCGGCTCACCCTCGGCGGCTGCCGGGCCTGCGACGGCTGCTGGGACGACGGCCAATGCGTCATCCAGGACGACTTCCAGGAGGTGAACCGGCGCATCGTAGCCGCCGACGTGCTCGTCCTGGCCGCGCCGCTCTACTTCTGGGGACTGCCGGCCCAGGTCAAGGCGTTGGTGGACCGGGGACAGTGCCAGTGGGCGCGGAAGTTCATCCTCCATCGCCCGCTGGCGGCGACCGCCTCCGGGCGGCAGCGGCGGCAAGGAGTGTTCATCTCCGTCGGCGGGGAGCCGCGCCCCTGGTTCGACGGCGCGTTGAAGACCGTCCGCGGCTTCTTCGGCGTCTACGAAACGGACTACCGGCTGGGGCTGCTCTACGGGGGGCTGGACGCGCGGGGAGCCGTCGCCGACCACCCGACGGCGTTGTCGGAAGCGTTCGCGGCCGGCGTCCAGGCGAGCGGATGGTGAGCCCCCGTCACCGGAACGCGACCGTGAGGCGAAAATCGGCCGCCTCGGACGGCCACCGACCCTCCAAATCCCACCGGGTGAGGACGCTGACGAGGTAATCCTGCGCTGCGACCTCCGCCGACCACTGAGACTGCATCACCACATCCCGCAGATAGGGGCTGCGGTCTGTCATCCCCAAGATGGTCAGGGCCAAATCGTCGGTGTCGGGGGAGGCGACGGTGACGGACAGCCACCCGCTCCGGTCGAGCGGGATGAGGTACTCGCTGTGGGAGCAGGGCGTCAGGCGGCCGGCGACGGCGGCCTGACCGTCGCGCAGCGGCAGCCAGGCCGGCACCCGGATGTCGAGCGTGGGCGTGACGGGCTCCGCGCCAAGATTGTGGACGCGGATGTCGTAGTCGCCGGTCTGGGGCAGCGTCCCCTCCCAGAAGTTCGACGGCGGGGAGTTGACTTCCCCCAGCACCTCCCCGTCCGGGGCTATGACGGTGAAGAGCACGTCCGCC
>JALWUZ010000091.1 GCA_027079895.1 Anaerolineae bacterium | reverse complement strand
TCGGCGGCGGGGATGCGTTCGGGGGGGCAGGCCAGGGGGCGGAGGCCGGGCGCGCAGCGCTCGGTGCGGGTGTGGAGGCGGGTCAGGTCGGCGGGGGAGAGGCTCAGGTGCAGGTGGTCGTTGAGGAAGGCCGCCGCCTCGTCGCGGGTGAAGCGCAGGTCGGCCAGGCGCAGTTCGAGCAGTTGCCCCTGCGCCCGCAGACGGGCCAGGGAGAGGGGCGGGTCGTGGCGGGTGGCGATGACGAGGTGCAGGGGAGGCGGCAGCCGCTCCACCAGGTAGTCCAGCAGCGAGCAGGCGAGCGGTTCGGTGAGTTGATGCACGTCGTCGAGGACAAGTGCCAGGGGGCCGGGGGCGTGTTCCAGCACCTCGTTGACCAGCACGGCGATGATCTGGTGAGCCTGGTCGGCGGGGTTGGGGAGGTTGTCGAGAAGGGTCTGGGCGGCACATCTGCACTGCGGTAGCAGGCGGCGGAACGCGGCGACGAGGTAGGCGAGCAGAAGGGCTGGGTCGTTGTCCCATTTGTCGAGGGTGAGCCAGGCGACGGGGACGGGGAACGGGGGGCGCAGCGCGGCGGTCAGGAGTGTGGTCTTGCCGTAGCCGGCCGGGGCGGAGAGGAGGACGAGGCGGTGGGAGGTCAGTCCATCGCGCAGCATATCCGTCAGGCGCGGGCGGTGGACGAGGTCGCCGCGCAGTGGCGGGGGGGAGAGTTTGGTCTGAATCAGCCAGTCCGTTCTGGTGGACACGTCTCCGGAGCCTCCGCAGGGTGGCTTCATTTTACCATCGGGGAGGTGGGGGGGCAAGGTGCGGTGCGCGGTCAGAGGGGTAGGAGATGGCAGTGCCATCGCCTACCCCTTTGACCAAAGCGTAAGAACTTTGAAAAGCCCTATGAGCGAATACGGCGGCTTGACGCATTTCACGAGATAAGTATAATATTCCCATTCCCCCCCTTCTGTCTCCACACTCTGACACCGTTTATGGCCGTGATTCATCGCGGTGAAAATCCAATTTCAGCGAAAGGAGGTGATAGCCCACACGACGCCGTTTGTCATTTTCTCAGTTGGATCCCGTCAGTTTACCACATTAAAAACAGAAGGAGGAACACCGTGAGTCGCAAGATATTTGCTTTGTTGTCCCTGTTCGTGGTTCTGAGCATTCTGCTTACGGCCTGTGCCCAGCAAGCCGAATGCCCGGAATGTACTCCCTGCCCCGAATGCCCTGAAGAGGCCGCTGCCCCGGCCGCCGAGGAGGGACAGTCCCGCCTCGAGATCGTCAAGGAGCGCGGCAAGGTCGTCTGCGGCAGCCGAACGGACCTGCTGGGGTTCGGCTACCTGGACGAGAACGGGCGTAACGTGGGCTTCGATATTGACCTCTGCCGCGCCGTCGCCGCCGCCATCTTCAACGACCCCGAAGCGGTCGAGTTCGTCCCCCTGACGGCGGCCGAGCGTGGCCCCGCCCTCCAGACCAACGAGGTGGACATCCTCTCCCGGAACTGCACCTGGACTTCCAGCCGTGACGCCCAGTGGGGCAACTTCACCGTCATCATGTTCTACGACGGGCAGGGGATGATGGTGCGCAAGGACAGCGGCGCGACCAAGTTGGAGGACCTGGACGGCGCCACCGTCTGCGTGACGACCGGCACCACCACTGAGTTGAACCTGGCCGATAACTTCCGCTCCCGTGGGCTCGACTTCACTCCGGTGACGTTCGAGGACACCGCCTCGGTGTACAACGCCTACGAGGAGGGCCGCTGCGACGCCGCCACCAGCGATAAGTCCCAGTTGGCCGCCGTCCGCGCCGGGTTCGCCAACCCCGACGACCACGTCATCCTGGACGTGACTATGTCCAAAGAGCCGCTGACCCCCGCCGTCCCGCAGGGCGACGATCAGTGGTTCGACATCGTCAAGACGGTGATGTACGTCCTCATCAACGCCGAGGAGTTGGGCGTCACCTCCCAGAACGTGGACGAGATGATGAACAGCGACAGCCCGGAGATTCGGCGTATGCTGGGCGTCGAGGGGGACTTCGGCCAGTCCGACCTGGGGCTGAGCAAGGACTTCGCCGCCAACGTCATCCGCGCGGTGGGCAACTACGGCGAGATCTATGACCGCTACATGGGGCCCAACGGCGACGCCTTCACCCTCGACCGGGGCATCAACAAACTGTGGAAGGATGGAGGGCTGATTTACGCGCCGCCGTTGCGCTAAACGCGGCAGGTAAACCGGCCATCCGCTCCCGTTCGGCGCGGCCATATCTCGGCCGCGCCGAACGGGTAGGCGTGGAGTCGAGCGCGTGAATCCAGTCGCTCGGAAGCGATAAGGTGGTGCGTATGAGCCAAGAACATATCCAGGTCATCACCAGCAGCAACATCCCCCTCTGGCGCGACGAGCGGATCATCAAAGGAATCGTACAGGTCATCTCTGCCATCGCGGTGATCGGTTTCGTCGCCTTTGCCATCGGCAACGTGATCAACGCCGCTCACGAGCGCGGCCTGAGCCTGGGGTACGACTTCATCAATCAGTCGGCGGGCTTCCCGCTGGCGGAGTCGGTCATCCCCTACGACGAGTCCAAGTCCTTCGGCTACGCTTTCCTGGTCGGCGTCCTGAACACCTTGCGGGCGGCTCTGGTGGGCATCGTCGCCGCGACGCTGTTGGGCACGCTCGCCGCCCTGGCCCGGCTGTCTACCAACTGGCTGGTCAACAAAATCGCCAGCGTCTACATCGAGACCGTCCGCAATATTCCTCTGCTGGTTCAATTGTTCATCTGGTACTTCGCCGTGTTCCAGGGACTGCCGGACGTGCAGGAGAGTATCCGCTGGCCGGGGCCGATCTTTCTCAGCAAGCGCGGCATCTACATGCCCGCCCCGGTGCCGACGGGCACTTTCGGCGCGTGGATGGGGTTCGTCATCGTGGGCCTCGTCCTGGCGATCGTCCTGCGCATCGTCCTGGGACGTTACCAGTTGCAGACCGGGCGCACGACCTACCCGGTGGCGACCGCCTTCGCCGTCTTCTTCGGGCTGCCGCTGCTGGGATGGTTCATCGTCGGGCAGAGCCCGCTGACGGTTGACCTGCCGGTGATGGGGAAGTTCAATTTCACCGGCGGGCTGCGGCTCACCATCGAGTACGCCGCTCTGCTGACCGGACTGGTGATCTACACCGGGGCCTTCATCGCCGAGGTGGTGCGGGCCGGCATCCTGGCCGTCAATCGCGGACAGTTCGAGGCCGCCCGCGCCCTGGGGCTCAGCAACATGCAGGTCTTGCGCCTGGTGGTCTTCCCTCAGGCTATGCGGGTCATCATCCCCCCGCTCATCAGTCAATATCTGAACCTGACCAAGAACTCCAGCCTGGCGGTGGCGGTCGGCTACCCGGATCTGTTCTACGTGGGACGGACGATCATCAATCAGGCCGGACGGGCGGTCCCGGTCTTCTCGATGGTGATGGGGGTCTACCTCTTCACTAGCCTGACGACCTCGGTATTGATGAATTTCTATAACCGCCGCGTGCAGTTAGTGGAGCGATGATTATGAGCGTGAACACGACTACCGCAGAAGAAGTCCGGCCCCCGTCGCCGCCGGGGCCGATTCGGTGGCTCAAGAAAAACCTGTTCAGCAACTGGTACAACTCGCTGCTGACCGTCATCTCCGGCGTGATCGTCTTCTTCGCGCTGAAGGCGGTCATCCTGTGGGTCTTCTTCGAGGCCAACTGGGACCCGGTGACGCACAGCCTCAAACTGTTCGCCGTCGGACAGTATCCGCCGGATCAGTTGTGGCGCGTGGGTACTATCGTCTGCATGGTCTCGTTCCTCTTCGGCGTAAGTTGGAAGGTGTGGGGCGGGACGGTGCGCACTTTCGCCCTGGCGATCGCCCTCGTGCTGGGAGTCGCCGGGCTGCTGCCGGTCTCTATGGGCCTGGGACTGCGGCTCTGGTTCCTCTCCAACCCGCTGCTGACCGCCATCGGCTACCAGGTGGGGCGGACGCCCGTCGGCAAATCCAAGTGGGTCGCCCTGGGATGGGTGGTCTCCTTCTTCCTGACCATCATCCTGCTGACCGGCATCGAGGGCCTCCCCTGGCTGCCGCCGGTGAAGAGCGGGCTGTGGGGCGGCCTGCTGCTGACCTTCCTCCTGGCGATGGTCGGCATCGCGGCCTCGTTCCCCATCGGCGTCGCCCTGGCGCTGGGACGGCAGAGTTCGCTGCCGGTCGTCAAGGCGTTCTGCGTCCTGTTCATCGAACTGGTGCGCGGCGTCCCGCTGGTGACGGTGCTGTTCATGGCCTCCATCATCCTGCCGCTGTTCCTGCCGGAGGACGTGCGCATTGACCGGGTGCTGCGGGCAATGATGGGGATGACGCTCTTCGCCGCCGCCTACATGGCCGAGAACGTGCGCGGCGGGTTGCAGGCGATCCCCAAGGGACAGGTGGAGGCGGCCAAAGCGGTCGGGCTGAACGGGTTCCAGACGATGGCCCTGATCGTCCTTCCCCAAGCGTTGCGCCTGGTCATTCCCGCCATCGTGGGACAGTTCATCGCGCTGTTCATGGACACCACGTTGGCGGTCATCGTCGGGCTGATGGAGTTGCTGGCCGTCGGGCGGGCGGTGTTGGAGAGCAACGTGGAGTGGAAGTTGCTGAACATGGAGGTTTACATCTTCATCGCCGCCATCTTCTGGATTTTCAACTACTCGATGTCCTACGCCAGCCGGAGGCTGGAGGCGGCTCTGGGAGTCGGGAAACGGTAAGGAGGGTCTGATGAGCGAAAATACGGGCAATCAGCCGTCCCAGGAAGACATCATCATCTGCCGGGACGTTCACAAGTGGTACGATGACTTTCACGTATTGAAGGGGGTCTCCCTGACCGTCAAGCGGCAGGAGGTGGTGGTGATCTGCGGCCCGTCGGGGTCGGGGAAATCCACCTTCATCCGCACCATCAACCGGCTGGAGGAGCACCAGCGCGGCCAGATCATCGTGGACGGCATCGAACTGAGCCACGACATCCGCAACATCGAGGCCATCCGCAGCGAGGTCGGGATGGTGTTCCAGCAGTTCAACCTCTTCCCGCACCTGACGGTGTTGCAGAACATCACGCTGGCCCCCATCTGGGTGCGGAAATGGCCGAAGGACAAGGCGGAGGAGGTGGCTATGCAACTGCTGGAACGGGTCGGGATACCGGAGCAGGCCCACAAGTACCCCGGTCAACTCTCCGGCGGGCAGCAGCAGCGGGTCGCCATCGCCCGCGCGTTGGCGATGCAGCCCAAGATTATGCTCTTCGACGAGCCGACCTCCGCCCTGGACCCGGAGATGATCAAGGAGGTGCTGGACGTGATGCGGGAACTGGCCCAGTCGGGGATGACGATGATCGTCGTCACCCACGAGATGGGGTTCGCTAGGGAGGTCGCCAACCGCATCGTGTTCTTCGACGCCGGCAACATCGTGGAGCAGAACACGCCGGAGGAGTTTTTCGCCCACCCGAAGGAGGAGCGCACCAGGCTGTTCCTGAGCCAGATTCTGGCACACTGACGTCCCATCGGCGGCTGAACGCGACGTGCCCGACCCCTTCGTGGTGTCGGGCACGTTTTCATGACCACCGTTCGGGGCGCGACCTTACGGGACACTTGCCCTCCCCCCCGATGATGATACAATTTCCGCATGCGCTTCTCGCAACCCCTGCTCCTCCTGCTGCTCCCGCTGGTGGGCTACTTCGCCTACCTGGGACGCCCGACCGGGCGCCACGGGCGCGGACGGGCCTGGGCCGCCCTGACCGTCCGCGCCCTCCTGGTGGCCGCCGTCGTCCTCGCCCTCGCCGGGGCGCAGACCGTCCACGGCGGCGACCAACTGGCCATCGTCTACCTCCTGGACGTCTCCGACAGCGTGCCGGAGATGGAGCAGGAGCGCGGCCTCCAATTCGTCCGGGACGGGCTGGCCGCGCTCTCCCCCGGCGACCGGGCCGCGCTGGTGCTCTTCGGGGCCGACGCCCTGGTCGAAAGGCCGCTCACCTCCGGCGGTGAACTGGGCCCCGTCGCCTCCATCCCCCGCACCGAGCAGAGCGACCTGGCCGCCGCCATCCGCCTGGGGGTCGCCCTCCTGCCGGAGGGGGCCGCCCGCCGCCTGGTGCTCCTCTCCGATGGCCGCCCGACGGTGGGGGAGGCGGAACAGGCCGTCCGCCTGGCCCGCGCCCAGGGGGTCGAGGTGGACGTCGTGCCGCTCAACGGCCCCCTCCAGGCCGGGGAGATGGGCCGCGTCGAAGCCTGGCTCACCGACCTCGCGGCTCCCGCCCGCGTCCACCAGGGGGAGCAGTTCGACATCGCCGTCACCGCCCGCGCTACCCACGACGTGGAGGCGGTGCTGACCGTCGTCGCCGGCGACCGGATGGTCACGCAGGAGACCGTTCACCTGAACCCCGGCGGCAACACCTTCGCCGTCCCCTTCACCGCCGCCGAGTCCGGCTTCCTCTCCTTCCGCGCCTACCTCGCCCCCACCGCCGACACCTACCCGCAGAATAACAGCCTGGCCGCCTTCACCCTCGTCTCCGGGCCGCCGCGCGTGCTGCTCGTCGCCGCCGCGCCAGAGGAGACGGCCTACCTGCGGGACGCCCTCCGCTCCGCCGGGCTGACGGTGGTCGAGTCGTCGCCGGCCGCCATGCCCTCCGACGCGGCCTCGCTGGCGGAGTACAACAGCGTCGTCCTCGTCAACACCCCGGCGCGGGACTTCTCCGCCCGCGCGTTGGAGAGCCTCCAATCCTACGTGCGCGACCTCGGCGGCGGACTGGTGGCCGTCGGCGGGCCGCGAGCCTACGGCGTCGGCGGCTGGTACGACACCCCTCTCGAGGAGACACTGCCCGTCGAAATGACCGTCCACGACCAGCAGCGGTTCCCGCCGCTGGCCGTCGTCGTCGTGATAGACAAATCCGGCAGCATGGGGGCGATGGAGGGGAACGTGACGAAAATCCGCCTGGCGGGGGAGGCGGCCGCCCGCGTCGCCGAACTGCTCCACGACGACGACGAGATCACCGTCATTGCCTTCGACGACCGCCCCGCCGATGTCATCGGGCCGCTGCCGGCCGCGCGACGGGCGGAGGTGATTGACAAGGTGACGCGCCTCCAGGCCGGGGGCGGCGGCATCTACGTCCGCGAAAGTTTGCAGGAGGCGTTGCGCTACCTGTCCCGCTCCGACCGGCCCGTCCGCCACATCATCCTCCTGGCCGACGGCTCCGATTCGGAGCACCAGGGGGGAGTGCGGCAACTGGTGGAGGACGAGATCGCCGCGCAGAACATCACCTTGAGCACCGTCGCCATCGGCGCGGGGAGCGACCTCCACTTTTTGGAAGACATCGCCGCGCTGGGGGGCGGTCGCTACCACTTCACCGACCGCGCGGGCAACCTGCCGGTCATCTTCGCCGAGGAAATCCAACTGGCTATGCGCTCCTACATCGTCGAGGAGCCCTTCTACCCGCGCCAGACCGCCGTCAGCCCGATTTTGGAAGGCATCACGGCGGTGCCGCAGTTGGCCGGCTACGTCGCCACGACGGGCAAGGCGGCGGCGCGGTTGGTGCTGACGACGGCCCAGGACGACCCCCTGCTGGCGACCTGGCAGTACGGCCTGGGGCGGGCCGTCGCCTGGACCTCCGACGCGACGGCCCGCTGGGCCCGGCACTGGGTGACGTGGGACGCCTTCTCCCGCTTCTGGGGCCAATGCGTCCGCTGGACGATCGTCGAGCGGGACGAGGTGCCGGTGGAGATGACCGTCTCGCTGACGGGGAGGACGGCCCACATCGCGGTGGACGCCGTCGGGCAGGACGGAGGCTTCATCAACGGCCTGGACGCCGCGGTGAGCCTGGTCGGGCCCGACGGGGAACCGCTACGGGTGACGCTCCGCCAGACCGCGCCGGGCCGGTACGAGGGGGAGTTCGAGCCGCAGACGGAGGGGGCGTACCTCATGCGGCTGACCGGCTCGCTGAACGGCGCGGAGGTCGTCGCGCTGACCTCCGGCTGGGTGATGGGGTACTCGCCGGAGTACGGCGCGTTGGAGGGCGACCCGGCCTACCTGGAGCGGCTGGCCGCGCTGGGCGGGGGCACAGTGTTGACGGAGCCCGCGCAGGCGGCGGCCCATACCATCCGGGGGCGCGGAGTGGCGCGGGACTTGTGGCCCGCCCTGCTGACGCTCGCGGCGGTGCTCCTGCCGGTGGATGTGGGGCTGCGGCGGCTGGCCCTGGGACGGCGCGATTGGGAGCGGGTGCGGCGGTGGCTGAGTGCGCGTCTACCGCGACGGCGCGCCCGGCCGGCCGGTGAGGCGGTCGAGGAG
>JALWUZ010000090.1 GCA_027079895.1 Anaerolineae bacterium | reverse complement strand
TGGCGCGGATGTGACCGCCGCTTTCCGGCGCGGCGCGGAGGAAGCGTTGGCGACGGCGCGACGATATGGCATCACCACGGCGATTCTCAAGGAGCGCAGCCCCTCCTGCGGCTCCGGCCAGATCTATGACGGCAGTCACAGCGGCCATCTCATCCCAGGGCAGGGGGTGACGGCGGCCCTGCTGCGGCGGAACGGAGTGCGGGTGCGGTCGAGATTGTAACCATTCTGTAACGTAGTATAATTGTCACCAAGAGTTTAATTTGCTATAATAGCCCCGACGTGGTAAACCGAACCGGGGCTATGGGAGGAACGCTATGGGCATCGCTCGCATTCTGTACATCGAGGATAATCCTGAAAACCGACTTTTAGTCCGGCGCATCCTGGAGGCCGAAGGGTACACGATTGACGAGGCCACCGATGGGTTGGCCGGGTTGGAACTGGCCGTCAAACTGCGCCCGGACCTCATCCTGCTGGACATCAATCTGCCGGAGGTGGACGGGTACGACCTGGCGCGGCGATTCCGCGATACGCCGGAGTTGAAGGATACCCCCATCCTGGCCGTCACCGCCAACGTGATGCACGGCGACCGCGAGCGCACGTTGGAGGCCGGCTGCGATGGGTATATCCAGAAGCCGATTGACGTTGACCTGTTGCCGGAGCAGATCAAATCCGCGTTGGAAAGAGGGCGAATCTAATCCGACGCGCTCTGGAACGCCCTCGTGAATTGTGGCGGGCGGTGTCGAGGGCAGTTTGTAGCACTTCAGGGGCCAGATTATGAGCGAAAGACCGAGTGTGCAGCCTAAAGATGCCACTATCCTGGTCGTCGAGGACAACGTGCAGAATTTCGTGCTGATGACCCGCCTGCTGGCGTTCCTCGGTGTCAAAAAATGCGAGTGGAAGGCTTCCGGCTGGCAAGTGTTGGAGTTCGCCGAGACCCTGCCTCACATTGACCTGATTCTGATGGACATCTTCCTGCCGGAAGAGGACGGCTACCAGGTGTTGGAAAGGCTACGGGCTCATCCGCGCTTCCGCGACACCCTCATCGTCGCCGTCACCGCCGACGTCTCCAAGGAGAATCTGGAGCGGGCCCGTCAGGCCGGTTTCGACGGGTTCATCGGCAAACCCATTGACCCGGATCGCTTCCCCAATCAAGTCCGCAGTATCCTGCAAGGGGAAGATGTTTGGGAGTTGGAGTAATCCGGGCGCAAGAGAAATGACTGGTTATGGCATCAGGGCCGGGTACGAGGGAGCGGGCGCAAGTCCCAACGATTGGGATGCGGGGAGGTTTGGGACGGACTCTCTTGACCGCCTTCCTGGTGCTGGCCATCGTACCTTTGAGCACCATCAGTTGGTACGCCACTCAACGCGGACGGTATGACATCCAGCGGGAGGTGACGGCGAAACTGTCCTCCGTCGCGGCGATGATGGAGGCGCAGGTCAGCCAGTACGTCACCTGCCGGAGCGTCGAAATCGCGGTGCTGGCCGGTATGCCGACCGTCCAGGCGGATGTGCGTGCCCTGTCCGCTGCTACGGACGACGTGACCGCCCGCAAGTCGCTGCGTGCCCAGTTGCGCGTCCTGCTGGCGCAAGACCGCGCTTTCCTCCGTCTGGACGTGCTGGACAGCGCGGGGCGGCTGCTGGCCTCCTCCGACCCCCAGATCGAGGTCTCGTCTGTGGGACAAGTATTCCCCTTGCCCCTCACACCGACAGCAGCCCAGTACCCGATTACGCTCGACCCCACCGGCAGCACGGCGTTGCTCATTACAAACCCAATTGATGACGAGGAGACGGGGGAGCACTTGGGCCTGCTGGTCGGTCGCTTGACCCTCAACGCGCTGGTGCTGACTATGCAGCGCATCGGCGGCCTGGGGAGCACCGGGGAGATCTATCTGGTGGACGCCAACGGGATGGCACTCCCCCTGGGGCGGAGCGTCACCAGCCCCGGCATCGAGGCCGCGCTGGAAGGGCGCAACGTCACCGGCCTACAGGAGAACTACGCTGGGGTGCCGGTAATCGGCGTGTACCGCTGGATGCCGGACCTGGGCCTGGCGTTGGTGGCCGAGCAGTCGCAGGCGGAGGCCTTCGCGCCAACGGACAACGTCACCGCCGCCGTCGTCGGGGCGACGCTGGTCGTGGCCCTGGTGACGGCCATCATCGCCGCCGTCGTGACGCGCCAGATCACCAATCCCATCGTCCGCCTGACCGAGTCGGCCCTCCGCGTCGCCGGCGGCGATATGGAGCAGCGGGTGCCGGTGCGTTCACGGGACGAAATCGGCATCCTGGCCTACGTCTTCAACCACATGACGGCGGAGTTGAAGGCGTTGTACGATGACCTGGAGGCCAAAGTCGCTCAGCGCACCATCTTGCTCCAGCGGGCCAACTACCAGGCCCAACGGCGGGCTATCCAACTCGCCATCACCGTCAAGGTGAGCCAGGCCGTGACCTCGATTTTGGAGCCGGAGCGGCTGCTGCGCGAGGTAGTCCACCTGGTGCATGACAACTTCTCCTATACCTACGTGGGCATCTACCTGGTGGACGAGGAGGGGAAGCGGGCTCTGTTGCGGGCGGCGGCCGGCGGCAGTCAGGCGGTGGCGGCCCGCAAGGCCCGCCCGGTGGTCATCGCGGAGGGGAAGTGCGCGGTGGCCCAGGCGATTGTTACGGGGAGGCCGGCCATTATCCGCTGGGAACCGGACGCGGCTCAGGAGACGCTCCGCTCGTCCTACATCCGCGCCGAGGTCGCGCTGCCGCTCAGCCTGCGCAGCCGGGGAGGGCGCGGCGCGGGGAGGCTGGAAATCATCGGCGTGCTCGACATTCTGAGCATGGACGAGGAGGATTTCGACGAGGACGATGTCTCCGTGTTGCAGAACGTGGCGAATCAGATCGCCATCGCGTTGGACAACGCCCGCGCCTACGCCGTCGAGCGGGAGGTGGCCAAGCAACTGCGGGAACTGGACCGCTCCAAACGCCGCTTTCTGGCGAATATGTCGCACGAGTTGCGCACCCCCTTGACCAACATCATCGGCTTTTCGCAGTTGATGTTGAAGGGGATTGACGGCCCGCTGACGGAGGCGGCGCGGAACGATTTACAGATTATCTACGACAACGGGCGGCACCTGCTGGGACTGATCAACGACCTGCTGGACATCTCCCACATCGAGGCGGGGATGATGGAGTTGGAGTTCCGCAAGATGGATCTGGCCGCCCTGATTCGCAGCGTGATGGCGACCGCCAGCGCGTTGGTGCGGCACAAGGATGTCGAACTGCGGGTGGAGGTCGCGCCGGACTTGCCGCCGGTGTGGGCCGACGCGCAACGCATTCGGCAGGTGCTCCTCCGGCTGCTGTCGAACGCCGCCAAGTTCACCGATGAGGGCTCCATCACCGTGCGGGCCTGGCGGGAGGGGGACGAGGTGCTGGTGAGCGTCAGCGACACGGGGGTCGGCATACCGCCCGGCGACCACGAACGGATCTTCCGGCAGTTCGAGCAGGCGCGGGCGGAGGATGGAATCAGCCCTCAAGGGGCCGGACTGGGGCTGGCGTTGAGCAAAGAGTTCGTCGAGATGCACGGCGGGCGGATTTGGGTGGAGAGCGAGGTGGGGAAAGGTTCGACGTTTACATTCTCCCTGCCGTTGCACCCGCCGCAGGACGACGAATCCAGGAGGCGCAAGCGTGGAGTCGAAGCCGACTGAGAAGGATGCCCAAAAGGGAACGGAAGCGCAGGATGACCTGGTTGGGGGGATGCAGGATTGGCGGGCTGAATTTATCGGTCGCCTCCTGCGGGTCGTCGCCTACGTGGGGATTGTCGCGCTGCTGGGAGGCGTTTATTACGCCGTCCAGACCGGGCGCATGTGGCTGATACCGGTCTACCTGGCGGCATACCTCATCATGGCGGCGGTGATTTTCAGCCACCCGACGTATCACGTCCAGGCGGTGACGCTCGTCGCCCTCCTCTATGGCCTGGCGGTGCTGGATTTCCTCGAATCCGGGCGAAGCGGGAGCGGGCGGCTGCTTTTGGTGACAATCCCCATCCTCGCCACAATGATGATCGGGGTACGGGCCGGGTTCATCTCAACTGCTGTGACTGTGCTGACGGTGCTCGCCTTCGGCTGGGCCTACTCCTCCGGCCTCCTGACCATTCGGGAGGAACTGGTCTCCACCGATACCGATATGTCCCTCTGGATCAGCAACGCAATTGTCCTACTCGCCCTGGACATCCTGGTGGTGGCCGCTCAAGGGTTCATCATCCCTCGAATGGGGGCGATGTTGGAGCGCAGCCGCCGCTTGACGGAGGAACTGAACCGAGCCAAGGAGCAATTGGAAGAGCAGGTTGAGGAACGCACCCGCGCCTTGCAGGAGGCCAACTACGCCCTCCAACGCCGCGCCATCCAGTTGGAGGCCAGCGTCGAGGTCGCCCAGGCGATTACCTCCATCTTCGACATAGACCGGCTGTTGCGCCGCACCGTAGACCTGATTCGGGACCGGTTCGGCTTTTACCACGCCGGCATTTTTCTGCTGGACGATTCGGGCCAGTGGGCGGTGCTCCGCGAGGCGACCGGGGAGGCCGGGGCCAAGATGAAGGCGATGGGCCACCGCCTGGCCGTCGGAGAGACCAGTATGGTGGGCTGGACAGCCCTGCACCGTCAACCGCGCATCGCCCTCTACGCCGAGGAGGATGAGGTGCGCTTCGCCAACCCGTTGCTGCCCCACACCCGCTCCGAGATGACTCTGCCGATGATGGTCGGCGACCGGCTGCTGGGGGTGCTGAACGTGCAGTCGGTCGAGGAGGCGGCCTTCGACGAGGACGATGTGCGCACGCTTCAGGCGATGGCGAACCAGATCGCCATCGCGCTGGACAACGCCCGCAAGGTATCCGACGAGGCGATGTTGTTGGAGGCGGCCAGCCCGATTTATCGGGTGAGCCGCCGTTTGGCGCAGGCGGCGAGCGTCCAGGAGGTGGCGGACGCGATCATCGCCTCTGTGCAGGAGACCGGAGCGGACGGGTGCGTCGTCGTGGAGTTCGAGTATTCGAGCACGGGAGAGCCGGTGGCCCTGCTCTATCGCGGAGTGTGGCGGCGGGACCGCCAACCGCAGTTCGCCACCGGCACCCGGATACCGGTTTGGGAAAGCCCCTTCTCGTTCGGCCTGGTGGATACCCTGTGGACGGTCCCCGATGTCGAGCGAGAGGAGCGGCTGCCGGAACGGGCGCGGGAGACGTTGGTGAGGACCGGCGTGCGGGCGATCGCCAACATCCCTCTGCGCACCAGGGAGCGGGTGATCGGCCAGGTCGTGGTACTGCGGGATGAACCGGGGCCGTTTTCGGCGGTGGCCATGCGGCTGTACGAGGCTCTGAGCGACCAGGCGGCGGTGGCCCTGGAACGAGCCCGGCTGTGGGAGACGACGCAGCAGCGGGTGGACCGCGAGCAATTGGTGAGCGACATCACGGAGCACATGCAGCGGGCGACCAATATGGAGAATCTGATGCGCGTCACCGCCGAGGAGTTGAACCGCGCCCTGGGCGGTACCCACGTGTACATCAAGTTGCGGACGGAGGAGTTAGTGGCGTGAGCCGTGGCGTCCGCGGCGAGCGGACGTGGTGAGCGACGCAGGAGGGCTTCATGGAGGCGATGGCGGGGTCGAACTCGCAACAGCAGTTCCCCGATACGAGCGGCGACGCGGGACGTCGCCAGCGCGTGCTCCGGTGGAGCATCTCGCGCAAGTGGACGGTCGCCTTTGTGGTGATCATCGTCATCACCGTGGCGGTCGGGGCGGTGGGGCTGGTGCAGGTGCTGGACATCAAACAGTCTCTGGAAGAAGTGCAGGCGTTGGAGCGGCAGCAGACCCGGTCGTTGGAACTGATGACCGCCGGGCAGAAACTGGTCGGTGCGCTGGACCGGATGGTGTTGACCCAAGACCCATCGCTGGCGAGTACCGAGGTGGCTGCGGCCCTGGGGCAGATGAAGTTCTACATCCAGGCCCTCCAGACGAGCGAACCGGAATGGGTGGCTACCACCGGCGAAGAGGTCATCATCCTGCTGGACGACATCCAGCGGGCCTACGATGACCTGCGCCGGGCGGTGGATGATGTAGACCTGCTGGCGCGTCAGGAGCGTTGGGAGGAGGCCAACACCGTGTTGAGCGAGGAATGCCGCCCGGCCAACGAGCAGATGGGGCGGCTGACCCGGCGTCTGGTGCGCCAGGCCGAGGCGGACGCCGACCGTTCGGCCCAGCGGGCCCAACAGGTAGTTTGGCAGGCGACGGTGCTCCTCTCAGTCCTGGTGGTCTTCGTCATCCTGGCCGTGATTGGATGGCGGCAGGTGATCTCCTACCTGCTCATCCGTCCGGTGGCCCAGTTGCGGCAGGGTGTGTTGCGCGTGACCAGCGGCGATTTGGAACACGAGATTGACATCCGCACCGGCGATGAGATCGAGGAGTTGGCCGACGAGTTCAACAAGATGGCTCGTTTCCTGCGGGAGACGATCGGCTCGCTGGAACGGCGTGTGAACGACCGCACCCGCGACCTGCAAGCAGTCGCCGATGTCGGGCGGGCCACTACTTCGGTGCTGGACCCCGACGAACTGCTGGGTAAAGTGGTAGACCTGGTGCGGGAGCGGTTCGACCTGTACTACGTGGGGCTGTTCCTTTTGGATGAAAGTGGGCGGTACGCCGTGCTGCGGGCCGGCACCGGCGAGGCCGGACGGGAGATGTTGGCCCGGCACCATCGCCTCGAGGTCGGCGGCAACTCGATGATCGGGCAATGCGTGGCACTCGGCGAGGCTCGGATAGCGTTGGACGTGGGCGAGGAGGCGGTGCATTTCGACAACCCGCTCCTGCCGGAGACCCGGTCGGAGTTGGCGTTGCCGCTCCGTTCCAGGGGGCGCACCATCGGCGCGATGACGGTGCAGAGCGACCGGGAGGCCGCTTTCGACGAGGCGGACATCGCCATCCTCCAGGCAATGGCCGACCAGGTGGCGATCGCCATTGATAACGCGCGGCTCTTCGCCGACACCCAGGCGGCGTTGGAGGAGTTGCGGGCCGCCCAGCAGCGTTATCTGCGGCAGGCATGGGAACACTACCTCCGCGCCGCAGAGTCCAGTTATTACGAGGCGCGGCGCAGCGATATGCCCGCGTTGGCCGACCGGGCCCTGGCCGAGGCCGACAGCGTCGTGGAGCGGCAGGAGGTGGTGGTCAAAACCCCGTCGTCGGCGGAGGAGCACTCCTCCGCCGTGATCGTCCCCATCTCACTGCGTGGGGTGGTGATCGGCGCTCTGGGCGTCCACGATGAGTACGGCGAGCGGCAGTGGGACGAGAACGACATCGCCATCATCCAGGCGGTGGCGGAGCGGATGGCGTTGGCCGCCGACAACCTCCGCCTGCTCTACGAGACCCAACGGCGGGCCTATCGGGAGCAGTTGACCCGCGAGATCGCCGACCGGATGCGCCGGGCGGCGGATATGAGTACCCTGTTGCGCACGGCGGTCCAGGCCGCAGCGGAGGCGTTGGGCTCGACGGAGACATTCGTCCAGTTGCAGATGCCAGAGGAATAGCAGGAGGGGTATGGGAGTGAGAGGTAAGTACGCCAGTGGAGGGGGCGTCGCCCTCATCGTTTTGATGCTGATGAGTTTGTTCTTGGGAGGATGTAACAACGTCGTGCATGGCGCGGTGTACCGGGTGGGATTCCTATCCGGCTCTCCGGTCTTCGACACCACTATGGAGGGGCTCCAGAGCGGCCTGGAGGAGTTGGGCTACCAGGAGGGCGATTTGATCTACGAGTTCCAGGCGGCCCAGGGGGACTATGAGCGCATGCGTGCCATCGCGCGGGATTTCGCCGCCAGCGGGATGGACGTGATCTTCACCACTACCAACGACGGTGCTCTGGCGGCTAAGGAGGCCGTCGCCGGAAGCGATGTGCCGGTGGTGTTCACCTTCGTCATCGCGCCGGTGGAGACCGGGGTGGTGGACAGTCTGCGCCGTCCGGGGGGCAATCTCACCGGAGTGCGCAATCCGTTGGATGTGTTCATCGGCAAGCGGGTCGAGTTCGCCCAGTGGATAGTCCCCGACTTGAAGCGGGTATGGGTGCCTTACAATCCGCAGTATCCCACCCTCTTGGCGGTGCTCAATCAGTTGCGTTCCGCCGCCTCCATCTTGGAAGTGGAATTGGTGGAGTCGCAGGTCAGCAGCCCGGACGATGTGTTACAAGAGTTGTCCCGTTTCGACCAGATGGAGGCTCCGCCGTTCGACGCCATCATCATCTTCCCCGACTTGACGGTGCAGCAAGAGGACAGTTGGCAGGCGATTCTGACCTTTGCCAACGAACATCATCTGCCGATTCTGGCGAATACGTCGGGCCAGGTCGAGGAGGGGGCGTTGCTGGGGTATCTCACCGACAACGTCGCCACAGGGAGGCAGGCGGCCCATCTGGTGGACCTGGTGCTCAGAGGGGAATCGCCCGCCAATTTGCCGGTGGAGACTGCGGAGCCGTATCTATTCGTCAACCTGCCGGTGGCCGAGTCCCTGGGCTACACTGTGCCGGATGTGATTCTACGCCAGGCGGCCCGGGTCATCCGTGGAGGGCGATGAAGGTGCGTCGCAATCGCTGTCAAGGAGAAGAGCATGCGTGAGAGTATCGGCAGGAGGCTTCTCTTCATCTTCACCAGCCTAGCCGTCGTGCCGCTCCTGCTGGCCGGTGTGATTATGGGAGCGCAAAATCTGGTCGTGCAGCAGAGGCAGGCCCTGGCCTTGCAGCAACAGATCGCCAAAGGGGTCTCGCAGCAGGTACGGGGCATTTATCGAGAAGTGGAGAACAGCCTGAGGCTGGCTTCCCAGGTGGTGGAGTTGATGGATCTATCTCGTGACCAGCAGCGGGATTTTCTGTGGAACATCCTGCTGGGGCAGAGTGACGTTGTGGCACTCTCGTTGGTGGACGGGGATGGGATGGAGCGGGTGCGCGTCTCTTCTCTTGGGGTGGCCGGCCCCGGCGACTTGCGGGATATGTCCCAGACGGCGGAGTTCCGCGTCCCCAAGATGAGGAACGAGGTTTATTACAGCCCGTTGTGGTTCGAGGAACTGTTCAACGAGCCGGTGATGACGATCGGGCTGCCGATACTGGATGTGTACAGCGATGATGTCGTGGGGGTGCTGGTCGCCACGGTGCGGTTCAGGCCGGTGTGGGACATGCTGGCGGCTTTGCCGGTGTTCGACGACGAACAGATCTTCATCGTAGACGCCGACGGGATGGTAGTCGCCCATCGTGACCCGTCGGTCGTGTTTCACGGCGCTCGTTTCTCCGTGCCGGCCAGGGACGGTGTCCAGCCTGGACTGAACGGCGAGATGAGTATCATGGCCGTCCAGCAGTTCAAGTTGGGAGATCAGACATTGTACACGGTGGCCGCGCGTTCGGTCGCCTCAGCGATGGCGATCGGGTTGCGGTGGGAGTTGTTTGGTCTGGTCATCGTCATCATTGTGGGGGCGGTCGCTGTGTTCATAGGGAATCATCAGGCGCGTTCCATCGTGACCCCTATCGAGCAGATGGCAGCGATGGCTCAGGCGGCCCGCGAAGGGGACCTGTCGGTGCAGGTGGAGGTGGAGAGCGAGGATGAAATCGGCGTTCTAGCGGAGTTGCTCAACTCGATGACCGCTCAGTTGCGCGAGTTGGTCGGCACGCTGGAAGAGCGGGTGGAGGAGCGCACCCGCAGTTTGCAGGCCGCCGCCGAGGTAGCCCGCGCCACCACCTCCGTGCTCGACCCCGACGAGTTGATGCGGCAGGTGGTGGATCTGGTGCGGGAACGGTTCGACCTGTACTACGTGGGCCTGTTCCTGGTGGACGAGGAACGCCGTTACGCCGTGCTGCGGGCCGGCACCGGGGAGGCCGGGCGTAGGATGTTGGAGCAGGGGCACCGGTTGGAGGTGGGCGGCAACTCGATGATCGGTCAGTGCATCGCTTTGGCCGAGGCCCGCGTGGCGATGGACGTGAGCGAGGAGGACAAGCACTTCGACAACCCGCTCCTGCCGGAGACACACTCCGAGTTGGCGTTGCCGCTGCGCTCGCGTGGGCGCGTCATCGGCGCGATGACGGTGCAAAGTACCGCGCTGGCCGCTTTCGACGAGGCGACGATCGCCGTCCTCCAGACGATGGCCGATTTGGTGGCGGTGGCTATTGACAACGCCCGGCTCTTTGTCGCCTCCCAGGAGACGCTGCGGGAGATGGAATCCATCCAGCGGCGGTATCTGGGGCAGGCTTGGGCCGAGTACGCTCAGGAGAGCGAGATCAGCGGCTACCGGAACGTCAGCGGCGAGGTGGTCCCGCTGGCGGATGAGGTGCTGCCGGAGGTGAAGCAGGTGCTCGTCGAGCAGCGGGCGTTGACGCTTTCGCCGGAGGATGGGGCGGAGGAGGCCGCCTCTGAGTTGGTGGTGCCGGTCAAGTTGCGCGACCTGGTGATCGGGGCCGTCGGGTTCAAGCGGGAGCGGCACTGGAGCGCGGAAGATGTCGTGCTGGCCGAATCGCTGGCGGAGCAGTTGGCGTTGGCCGCTGACAACCTCCGTCTGCTGGACGAGACCCAGCGCAACGCGGCCCGCGAGCGGTTGACCCGCGAAATCACGGCCCGGATGCGGGAGACGCTGGACGTGGATTACGTCCTGCGCACGGCGGTGCGCGGCATACGGGAAGCCCTGGGCTTGTTAGAGGCGGAAGCCTGGCTGGAGAGTTCCATTAACAAGGAGGAGCGCGGCGGTCAGTAGTGAGGGCGGGGAGGATACGGATGGCCTCGTGGTTGCGTTGGACATTGTTGTCGGTGGCGATTTTCGCCTTGATTCTGGTGCCTTTCCTGTTGTTCGGGGAGCAGGTCGAGGCTTGGACCGAGGATTTCGTGCATCAGGCGACGGATCGCCCGTTGCTGGTGGGGACGGTGCTGGGTTCGCTGTTGGCGGTGGATATTTTGGCACCGATTCCCTCCAGCCTGGTCAGCACGGCGTCCGGTTTCACGCTGGGGTTTTGGCGCGGGACGTTGGCCTCAACGCTGGGGATGGTCGTCAGTTGCGTAGTCGGTTACTGGCTGGGAGCGCGGTTGGGGCGGCCGGCTGCCGCTCGCCTGGTGGGGGAATCGGAGTTGGCCCGTCTGGAACGGCTGTCACCTCGCCTGGGCGACTGGGTCATTGTGGTCTCCCGCCCCGTCCCGATGCTGGCGGAGGCGGCGGTGTTGTTCGCCGGGCTGGGAAGGATGCCGTTTCCCCGTTTTATGCTGCTGTCCACGCTTTCCAACCTGGGGATTTCGGCCACTTACGCGGCGGTAGGTGCCTTCTCGGCCACGGTCAACTCGTTCCTGTTGGCCTTTGCCGGCTCCGTCCTGTTGCCGGCGGTGGCGATGTATCTGGCGCGTGGCAAAAGCGAGACGGAGGCGCCTATGGATGCGGCGACCGAGGCACGGATGGATGCCACTCAGTTGCAGGTGATGAACAGTCGTCTGCGGCAGTGGTTCCAGAAGCATTACGAGTTTCGCGTCATCGAGAAGCAGTTGCGTCGGCATAACATTGACCTGCGGGGTAAGGTGGTGTTGGATGCCGGGTGCGGCTCCGGGTACAGCACGGAGGTCATCAGCGAGATGTTCCGGCCGGGGGAGGTGTGGGCTTTCGACCTGATGCCGCAACAGATCGAGTTGGCACGGCAGCGAGGGCTGGACGCTCATCTATTCGTGGGGGACATCGCCGCTATCGAGCAGCCGGATGCCAAGTTTGACGCTGTGTTCACCTTCGGTGTCTTCCACCACGTCCCGGAGTGGCCGCGAGCCCTGAGCGAGGTCTACCGGGTGCTCAAGCCAGGGGGCGTGCTTCTGGGTGGTGAGATTAAGAAAGAACCGGCTCTCGGTTTCGAGTGGGAGGCTTTCGCCGTGGATGTGGAAGAGGCTGGTTTTCGGCTCGTCGAGAGCCAGAAGATCTACCTGGGCTATTTCTACAGTTTCGTAGCCGTCAAGCCGGAGTGAGATGAGTCATACCGAGAGGGTGATTATGCGCGACCGGATTAAACAGTTCTTGGCTCCGCCGGTTTTCGACGATGAGGAGCAGAGCCGCACCGCGCGGTTGCTCAACGCTGTCCTGTTGGCTTTGTTGGCGATGACGGTGATAGGAACGGCAGTCACGATACCGTTGGAGCCAAGCGAGTACGTCGTCAACATTACCCTGGGAGTGGTGCTGGTCGTCGCGTTCCTTGTCCTGCGGGGGCTGGTGCACCGCGGGTATCTGCACCTGGTAGGCGGATTGCTCTCTACGGTGCTGTGGCTGGTCTTCACCTTTTTGATTTGGAACAGCAACGGCCTGCATAACCCGGCGGTCACCGGTTATCTGCTCGTCATCATCTTGGCCGCGCTCCTGGCGGGGCGGTATGCCGTGATACCGGCGGTGTTCGCCAGCGTTGTGGCGGCGATTGGGGCGATGTATGGCGAACGCATAGGGCTTATCCCGGTGATGAGAACACGGACCTCCAGCCTCCTGGATCTGTTCACCTTGATTACCACTCTGTCGCTGGCGGCCGCGTTGTTGGATTTTGCGATGCACTCGATTAATCAGGGGTTCGCTCTGGCTCGCGACCGGGCGCGGGCCTACGCCGAGGCAAATCGAGAGTTGCGGGCAGTGCGGGCCACTTTAGAGGAGCGGGTGGTGGAGCGCACGCGGGCTCTGGAACGCCGCTCCGAGTTCCTGCGGGTCGCCGCCGAGGTCGGGCGGGGGGCGATGTCTATCCACGATGTCGGTGAGTTGTTGCCCTACCTGGCGCATGCCATCCGCTCACGCTTTGACCTGCGGCATGTGTTTCTCTATCTACTGGACGAGCGCGGCGACGTGGCGATGCTGCGGGAGGTCAGCGCGGAGGATGACCGCTGGCTGCCGTCTCCTGGCAGCCGTCTCGCGGTGGGAGGGCGTCATCCGGTCGGTTACACTGCCCAATTTGGTGAGCCGCGCTTTCTGGAGCAACCGGGAGGGCCTCCAAAGGCCTACGTGCCGATGGTCATCGGGCGACGGGTGATCGGGGTGTTGGAGATGGAGGGGCGGCTGAGGCAGGAGGACCTCACCGTTTTGCAGGTGCTGGCCGATCTGTCGGCGACGGCTATCGAGAACGCCCGTCTGCTCACCGAGGCGCAGGCTTCCCTGGAAGCGACCCGCTGGGCTTACGAAGAGGCCAGTCGGCGGGCCTGGGCGGAGATGTTGCGGGCTAGGGCCGGGGTGGGGTACGCCTGCGATTACCTGGGCGACGTGCGGCCAGTCAAGCCGGAGGAGCGAATCTCCCGCCACCCAGAGGCCCGGTCGGCTATGCGCGACGGCGAAGTGGTTCAGGCGGACGATTTCACCGTGTTCGTCCCGTTGCGGGTGCGCGGGCGGTCGTTGGGAGTGCTCCGGTTGCGCAAGCCGGAGGAGGCCGGACGTTGGTCGGCGGATGACCTCGCTCTGATGGGGACGATGGTCGAGCAGTTGGGGATGGCTCTGGAGAGCGCACGGCTGTATCAGAGCACGCAGCGGATGGCGGCCCGTGAGCGGGCGGTGGGGGAGATCGCCGGTAAACTGCGAGCCTCTCTGAACCCGGACGAAATCCTCAAGGTGATGGTGCGGGAACTGGGACGGGCTCTGAAAGCGGAGCAGACGATGGTGGAGATCACCGGGCCCATCGCTGCCGACGAAGAGGAAACGGCTACTCTCTCACCGGAGGGGGAGGATTAACCTATGATGCCTATGACGGCCTGGTTCTGGCTCGACCTTACAGCCTTGTTCTTGGCGGCGACTGTCTCTACTGCGTTGATGATGATGGTGCTGGGGACTGGTCTGCGCAACCCGCTGAGCCGGGCTTTCGCTTTATTCACCGCGGAGAGCGCCATCTGGGCCGTCACCGCTTTGGCCCTCCGAATTTCCCTCTGGTTGGGGGTCGGCAACCCGGACTTCTTGCTGGAATTAACCGCTGTGGAGTTGGCGACTCTCTCTATTCTTTTGCTGTTGTTCACGGCCCGTTATACCAACATGGAAACCGGGGCGACTAAGGTCGCCATCGCCGTGGCTTCGCTGATCATTCTCCTCTCGCTGCCCCCGTTATTCCGCCATCAGTTGTTTTACAGTCCTTCCCTCACCCCTAACGGGGTGATAGTCAACGAGATCAGTACCGGTGGGATGCTGGTCGCGGTGATCCCCGTCGCGTTGATCGTCTGGTCGCTGTTCGCTTTTGGGCAGGCACGTAAGCGGTTGGGGGAGCCTTATCTGGCCATCAGCGTGGCGATTCTCTTCCTGGGGCTGATTCTCGGCGGGCTGATGGACATCAGCGTGCCGATTCTCTCCTTCGCCGACCTAATCAGCGTCTCCGTCCTGGGGTACGGGGTGGTCAGAAGGCAGTTGTTCAACCCGCTGCGGGAGTTGACGCAGGATTTGGAGGGGAAGGTGGAGGAGCGGACTCAGGAGTTGGCGCGGGCAGCGGCAGAGTTGGAGAAAGCCAACCTCGCCCTGTCCCGCCGGAGCAAGCAGTTGGAGGCCGCCGCTCAGGTGGCCCGGAACGCCGCCGCCATCCGCGACCTGCGCCAGTTGTTGGATGTCACCGTCCGCTTGATTTCCGACCGTTTCGGCTTCTACCACGCCGGCATCTTCCTGGTGGACGACGCGCGGGAGTACGCCGTGTTGCGGGCCGCTTCTTCGGAGGGCGGGCAGCGGATGTTGAAGCGCGGACATAAGTTGAGAGTCGGTGAGGTCGGGATTGTGGGGTATGTGGCCGGCACCGGTAAGCCGCGCATAGCTCTGGACGTGGGGGAGGATGCGGTGTTCTTCAACAATCCTGATCTGCCTATGACCCGCTCCGAGATGGGGCTGCCGCTGGTGATGCACGGTGAGGTGATCGGCGTGCTGGACGTCCAGTCCACCGAACCGGGGGCCTTCTCCGATGAGGACGTGGCGATCTTGCAGACGATGGCCGACCAGGTGGCCCTGGCAATCGAGAACGCCCGCCTGTTGGCCGAGGCGGAGGCTCGCTTGCAGGAGATGAACATCCTGCTGGGCCGCTACAGCCGCGCGGGTTGGGAGGAACTGGCCGCCGGACGGACGGGCTGGGGCTACGTGTACGATGGCCTGGAGGTGCTGCCGCGTCAGGCTGTGGAGGACACGACGGACATCCAGCGCGAGGCCCGGTTGACGGTGCCGTTGCAGGTGCGCGGGACCACCGTCGGGAGGCTGGCGTTGCTCATGAGGGAGGGGACCCCTTCCCCGGAGGCTGTCGCCCTGGCGCAGACGGTCGCCGAGCAGGCCGGCCTGGCGCTGGAGAACGCCCGTCTCTTCTTGCAGACCCAGCAGGCTCTGGGTGAGGCGGAGGCTCTGTATCGCGCCAGCCGGGCCATCGGGGCCGCCACGACGCCCGACGATGTGGAGGAGGCCCTGATCGAGTACGCTTCCGAAGGAGGGGCGGATGCGGTGCGCTTGCTGTCCGTCGAAAAAGACCGACAGGGGCGGCCGGTCCGCGCCCGGCTGGGCAAGGGCTGGCGGTCGGACGAGCGACCGATGCAGCCGGAGGGCATGCGGCTGACGTTGGCGGATTACCCGCTTTCCTCGCTGTTGGCGTCCCAGGAGACGGTGGTCATCAAAGACGTGGAGAACGACTCCAGCGTGAACCCGCCCCTGCTGACCCTCCTCCGCGATGGGCTGGGGGTGATGTCGTGTACTTTGGTACCCATCAGCACCGCCGAGGAGTGGCTGGGAGTGCTCTTCGTCGGTTTCCGGGAGACCGACGGGGTACGGGATGTGATGGTGCGCGGCTGCGAGACGCTGGCCGGTCAGGCGGCGGTGGCGTTGGAGAGCATGCGGCTGCTGGAGGAGACCCAGCGGCGGGCGGAGCGGGAGCGGCTCATCGCCGAGGTGACGCGCAGTTTCCGCGAGACGCTGGACGTGGAGACCGTCCTCCAGACCGCCGCCCGCGAGATTGGGGAGCGGCTGAACCTTTCCGAGTTGATCGTCCGGGTAGGAGTGGACGAGCAAGTGGACCGAGGAGATGACTAGCGATGTTGGGCCGACTGTGGGACTCTCTGCGTTCTTCGGTGTCCAGCACTATCACCCGACAGGTGTTGGCGGTGATCCTGGTGGTGTCGTTGATTCCGTTGGCGTTGACGATGTTCTACGACGTCTACCTGACCCGCAACCTGGCCTACGATTACGCCATCCGCGAGCAGGTACATCGGGTACACTCCCTGGCAATGGATTTGAATCGCTCGCTGTCCGGTGTCCGCGAGGATGTCCTGTTTCTCAGTGAGTCGGAGGAGATCAAAGATTTGCTCGCCGCTCAGGAGAGCGGGGACAGCGCGGAATATGAGATGGCCCGTCAGTCGCTGGAGCAAGAACTGCTGGCTATGTCCAGAGTCAAGAAAATCTATTACCAGGTGCGCTATCTGGACGCCTCCGGGATGGAGGTGGCGCGGGTGGATTTCGACGGTCAGAAGATCTTCATCGTCCCGCGAGACCAGTTGCAGGACAAGTCGAATCGCTATTATTTCCAGGAGACGATTAAGTTGCCGTTGGGGGGGCTGTACGTCTCCCCGCTGGACTTGAACATCGAACACGGCGAGATCGAGCGGCCCTTCAAGCCGGTCATCCGGTACGGTACGCCGGTGTGGTTCCACGGGCGTCCGGCCGGCATCGTCATCATCAACGTGCTGGCTTCCAATGTCCTGGATCAGTTGAGCGAACGCAGGGCGCCGGACGAGACCATCATCCTGGCGGATGAGGACGGTTATTACCTGTACCACTCGGCCAGCGAGGAGAAACGCTGGGGGCGCGACCTGGGCACCGGCTATTCCCTGGCCCAGGATTACCCGGAACTCTGGCCGAATATGTTGCGGCCGGCTCATGAACGCAATGAGCATGAGTCGGTGCAGTACGGGGGGGAGTTCCTCACCTACACGACCTTCTCGCCGCCGGGCACCGATGCCTACCGTTGGGTGATGCTTTCCATTCGACCTAAGCGGGTGGTGCTGGCGTCGCTGTTCCGTTTCGAGTGGGGGGCGGTGGGAGTCACGGCGGTAGCGTTGATTCTGATCCTGGTGCTGGGGCAGTGGAGCAGTGCCCGCCTGGTGTATCCGGTGCGCCAACTGACCGAGATGGCGACTCGAATGGGGCACGGTGACTTGGCGACGAAGATCTCCCTGCCGGTCTCCAACGAACTGGGCTTACTGGCGCAGACCCTCGACCGAGCACGGGAGGAACTGCTTCGCGCTTACCGGGAGTTGGAGGAGCGCGTCGAGCAGACCGAACGTCAGGCGGTGCAGTTGCGGGCTGTCGCCCAGGTGGCGCGAGAGGTGACCGCTATCCTGGACATAGAGCGGCTGCTGGAACGGGTGGTGACGGTGATCAACGAGCGGTTCGATTTCTACCACACCGCCATCTTCCTCCCCGACGAGACTTTCGAGCGGCTGTATTTGAGGGCCGCCGCCGGCGACCGGCGGGCAGGGGAGCAGGAATATTATCTGACCCTGAGCGACCATCGGGCGATGGCCTACGTCGTGTCCGTTGGGAAGCCGCGCGTCGTCCGGGCCGAAGAGGATGACGTGTTCGCCGGCCTCCCGGATTGGCAGCAGGCGGGGGTGACGGTGCTGCTCCCCCTGCGGGCCAGGGAGGAGATCATCGGCGTGCTGGTGGTGCAGTCGTTGAGACAGACCTCCTTCGCCGAGGATGAGGTGGCCGTCTTGCAGGCGTTGGCCGACCAGGTGGCCCTGTCCATCAGCAACGCCCGCCTCTTCCAGCAGGTGCGGGAGCGGGAGTTGGCCCTGCGGCGGGTCTATGGGGAGTACAGCCGCGAGGCCTGGGCGGAGTTCATCCAGGCGCAGGGGGCGTTGGGATACCGGTACGGGCGGCATACCGTCGCCCCGGCGGGCGGCCTCTGGCGGGCGGAGATGTCCGAAGCGGTGCAGCGCAATCAGGCGGTGCTGACGGTGGAGAACGGCAACTATGTGCTGGCCGTGCCGGTTCAGGTGCGTGGGAGCGTCATTGGGGTGTTGGACGCCCGCCGGCCGGAGGAGGATGGGGAGTGGACCACCGAAGAGGTCTCTCTCTTGGAGACGCTGGCCGATCAGTTGGGCGCGGCTCTGGAAGGGGCACGGCTGTATCAGGACACCCGACGCCGGGCGGCGATGGAGCAGTTGTCCGCCGAGATCACCGCCCGCATCCGGGAGACGCTGGACATGGATACTGTCCTGCGCACGGCGGTGGAGGAGATCGGCGAGAAACTGGGGCTGGGGGCGATCGAGGTGCATCTGGGCGAGGAGTAGTTCACTCTCCCGCAGGTTCGGCTGGCCGAGTCCGGTGGATGGAGCACAGGCATGGAAGAGAATAACTCTCTTGTGGCAGACATTCAGGAGTGGCGCAAGCAGTTGATCAACCGCGTCCTGCGGGTGATGAGCGTCATCGGAGCCGTGATGATGGTGCTCGGCTCTTACTACGCCTACGTCCACAGCATGTCGCTCGTCTCCGTGCTGGTCTACGTGGCGATCTACGCGGTCATCGTCCTGCTCGCGGTGTGGCGGGCGGCTCCGTTCCGACTACAGGTAGCGGGGACAATGCTGGCCCTGTACGTGGTGGCCGTCGTGACCTTTCTGTACGGCGGCCTGGGGGATAGCAGCCGCCTCTACCTGGTGGCGATGATTTTCACCGCCGCCATTTTCCTGGGATGGTGGGCCACTGTGGCGGCTATCATTCTATCACTGGTCACGATGTCGGCCGGTGCGTGGGCCTTCAGCACCGGGCGCGTCACCAGTTACGTGGACGTGGTCTCATCCGACCTGACCGCCTGGCTGGCTCTGACGGCGGATGTGTTGGGGTTGGGGGTGTTCATCGCCCTGCTGGTCAACTTCTTTATGCAGCGGTTGAACGGTTACATCGAGCGCAGCCGGCAGTTGGCGGGGGAATTGGAGCAGCACCGGTTTCGCCTTGAGGAAGAGGTGGCGAATCGAACCAGCGCGTTGGAACGGTACAGTCAGCGGCTCGAACTGGTGACGCAGATTGCCCGTGAGATGGCGGAGATCCGGGATGCGACCCGTTTGTTGCAGGATGTCGCGCGGATGATTTCCTCCCGCTTCGGCTTTTACCACGTGGCGATTTTTCTCTTGGATGAGGTGCAGGAGCACCTCGTGCTCCGGGCGGCTTCTCTGGATGGGCAGGAACATCCTGCGGTGTACGGCCATCGCGTTCCGGTCGGCGAGGGGCTGATTGGGCGGGTGGCCGAGTTGGGGCGACCGGAGCGGGTGCCGGATGAGATGGGGGAGTTGACTTTTTCCTCTCTCCCGGAACTGCCCGCTGCCCGGTCAGAGATCGCCTTGCCCATCCGGGTGCGTGGCGCGGTCATCGGCGTGTTGGACATCACGGCGCGGGAGCCCGATGCCTTCCTCCCGGACGATGTGCCCGTGTTGCAGTCGTTGGCCGACCAGTTGGGGATGGCGATCAGCAACGCCGAATTGTTCCAGCAGGTCGAGGAGGCCCTGGAGGCGGAACGGCGGGCCTATGGGGAGTTGAGCCGGAAGGCGTGGGAGCGGTTGATTCGCGCCCAAAGTCAGAGCCAGAGGTACGATCCCTATGGTCTGCTCGACAGTGAGGAGGAACTGGGCCCGCCGGTGAGCATACCGATTAAGGTGCGTGACCAGGTGATCGGCCGCGTCCGTGCCTATCCCGCCCCGCAGTCGCGGGGGTTGACGCGGGAGCAGAAGGCGTTGTTGGAGACGCTCACGGAGCAACTGGGGGTGGCGTTGGAGGGAGCCCGTCTGTATCGGGATACGCAGAAACGGGCCGCGATGGAGCAGTTGTCCGCCGAGATTGTGGCGCGGATTCGGGAGACGCTGGATATGGACACGGTTATGCAGACGGCGGTGCGGGAGATGCGTGAGGCTCTGGGCTTGCACGATGTCCTCATCCGGTTGGAACCGACGGAGAAGCGGGACGAGGAGGCGGTCTCATGATGCCAGCCCTATCCCTTGACCAAATCTTGCACCTGGTGGCCTGGGGGGTCGCGCAGATAGAGATCATCTTGGCCCTGTACGTCTTCCTGCTCAATGTCTGGCACGCCTCCAACCGGTACATCAGCGCGATGTTTCTTCTGTTCGCCGTGAACAACATCGCCGTGGGGTGGATGCTGGACGCTCAGGACATCGGGCAGGCTCATTGGGCGACGACTGTCGTCGCCGTCACCGCTCCGGCGATTCAGCCGTTCGTCCTCATGGGCACTGTGGCTCTGCTGCGCCCGGAGTTGTTGCGCAGTCGCTGGCGGTGGTTGGTGCGGCTGACGGCCATCACACCGTTGGTGTTGACGCTGGTGGATGTGTACGCCGGCACCGGGTTCTGGTACACGGGGCTCGACCCGCACACGTATGCCGGCGGGTTCGTCCCGCTGAGCGAGTACGCCGCCGGCCGCCTGGCCCCCCTGATTCGGGTGCTCGTTTTCTATCTCATCTCGCTGGTGACGCTGGCGCTCGTCCTGCACGTGGCCCTGGACAAGAAGTTGTCGTTGCGGTATCGCCGGATTGGGTGGGTGTTGTTTGTGGGGATGGTGGTGGTGGCGGCGATCAACGTCGCACTGCGCCGCTACTATTCCACCAGCCTGACGAGCATCGTTTCGAGTGTGTTCTTCATCCTGGTCTACGGCTACGCCGCTTTTCAGCAGTTGGTCTCGGAGCGCAGGATGCAGCGGGGCAGCCTGCCTGTGCGGCTGACGCTCATCATCATCGCCATCACCGTCCCCCTGTTTCTGGCGGTGACTTACTCGTTTATGGATCGCGCCCGGACGGAGATGCGGCGGATGGCGGTGGAACAGTTGCGCGTCGCCAATCACTCGCTGGAATCGAACGCCTCCGCCTGGCTGGATTTCAACGTCAGCGCGTTGCGGTACCTCGTCTCTATGCCGGACATCGTCAGTATGGACCCTGTCCGGCAAAAGCCGGTGCTGGAAGCGATGGCGGCGGCTTATCCTCATATGTACCTGGTGAGCACCACCGATTTGAGCGGCGTCAACGTGGCCCGCAGCGACGACGTCCCGCCGAAGGATTACCACGACCGGGCCTGGTTTCAAGGGGCGGCCAAAGGGGAGTTGACGTTCCAGACCCTGATCGGACGCACCAGCGGTAAACCGGCTCTGGTGGCCGCCTTGCCTATCAGGGATGAGAGCGGGGCCATCATCGGAGTGGGGATGTTCGCTACCGACCTGGACAGTATGGCCCACGAGGTGCAGGCCAGCCACGTAGGGGAGACGGGGCTTTCCTATCTGGTGGATAGCGACAACAAGGTCATCGCCCATCCCGACCCCGCCTACGCCAACGAACTGCGCGATCTCAGCGACTATCCCCCTGTCCAGGCTCTGCGGTCGGGGTGGCGCGGTCAGTTCACTTTCGAGGATGCAGACGGGCGCCGGTGGTGGGCTTACCTGGATGACCTATCCGGCCAGTGGGACGCTAACTGGGGGGTCATCGTGCAGCAGCAGGAATCGGAGTGGCTGGCCGGGCTGCGCGGCTTCCAGTTCACCGTCTGGGGCATAGCCATCGTCAACGTGATTTTCCTCGGCTTGTTGACCTTCCTGGCGGTGCGGCAGGCGTTCATGCCGCTGCACCCCCTGATGGAGACGGTGACGGCCATCACCTCCGGCGACCTGGAGCGCGTCGCCCCGGTGGAGAGCGAGGATGAGATCGGCCTGTTGGCCCGCGCTTTCAACCAGATGACTGAACGGTTGCGGGAGTTGATTGGCAATTTGGAGACCCGCGTCCGGGAGCGTACCGCAGCCCTGGAGCGGCGCACCCGCTACCTGGAAGCCTCCGCTCAAGTAGCCCGCGATGCCGCGTCGGTGCTGGACCCGCAGTTGCTTCTCGACCGAGCGGTGCGGTTGATCGGCGAACAGTTCGGGTTCTACCACATCGGTTTGTTCCTGATGGACGAATCCGGTCAGTGGGCGGTGTTGCAGGCCGCTTCCAGCACGCGCGGGCGGCGATTGTTGCAGAAAGGGCATCGGGTCCCGGTGGGGGAGGGAGTCGTCGGCTACGTCGCCGGCAGCGGGACGCCACGGGTGATCCACACCACCGAGCATCCCCAGTTCCCGAAGACCCGGTCGGAACTGGCGTTGCCCTTGCAGGCACGGGGAGAGATCATCGGCGTGCTGGATGTGCATTCCACCGATGCGGAGGCGTTCGAGGAGGAAGTGGCTGTACTGCGCTCCCTGGCCGACCAGATCGCGCTGGCTATCAGCAACGCCCGGCTGTTCCAGCAGGCCCAACGGGCGTTGGAGGCGGAGCGGCGGGCTTACGGGGAGTTCATCAGCCAGGAGTGGGCGGAGATGTTGCGCGAGTGGGCCGTCCTGGGGTACATCTGCGATGCCGGCGGGGTGCGGCCGGTGACGGATGAGAGCCCTGTTGAGGACGCTTCTCTGCCGGAAGTGGCCTTCCCGATAGTCGTGCGCGGACGGGAGGTCGGTACTCTGCTGGCGCACAAGCCGGCCGAGTCCGGCGAGTGGACCGAGGACGAGGTGCGCCTGATGAGATCGCTGGTGGAGCAGGTGGGGGTGGCGTTGGAAGGGGCGCAGTTGTACCGCGATACCCGCCTGCGGGCGGCCCGCGAACGGTTGATCGGCGAGGTCACCGGCCGCTTGCGGGAGTCCCTGGATATGGAGACTGTGGCCCGCCGGGCGGTGCAGGAATTGAGCCGGGCGTTGGGGATGGAATCCGTCACCTTGTACCTGCGTGTGGCGGAACCGGAGACCCGCGCCGAGACTGAGGACGAGTAAGGGTGAGCACGATGGACGAACAAATCCCCGATGCGGCGGAGATGGAACTGCCGGAACTGGAAGAATCCTTGCAGCGGCAACGGGAGTTGGCCCTAGATGTGCTGCTCAAGGGGGTGGCCTGGCTGGGCGGGGCGGTGATGTTGATTATGCTGTACACCGCCGCCATCAGCGGGGCGTGGAGGCGTTATCTGCCGTTCGTCACTCTCTACGCTGTGGTGCTGTTCGTCGTCGTGGTGAAGGGCCTGGGGCATCGTCTGCGGGCCGGCATTCTCATCTTGCTGACTTATGCGGTCGGCGTTTACGTTATCCAGATGAACGGGTTGGACTCCAGCGGTTCCTGGTTCCTGCTCCTATCCCCGTTTATGGCGTTCGTTCTGCTGGGCGAGCGGGCCGGAAAGTGGACGGCCGCCATCAGTGTGGCGATCTACCTCTTTTTCGCTGCCGCCCACTACTACAGATGGTCGGGCTGGATGTCGGTTGAGTTGCCTTACGACCCGACTTCACAGCGGCAAGTCCTCAACATGACCGCCAGTTTTTTCCTGGTATTGGCGGTGGTCTGGGCGATTCAGCGGCGCACGGTGCGGGAGCAGACCCAGAACCTGAAACGCATCCGGCAACACCTCGTCGCGCTGGGGGAGGCCCGGCGGTCGTTGGAGGAGCGGGCTATCGAGTTGGCGCGTGCTAATCAGCAAGCGCAAAAGAGGGCCTGGCAACTTCAGGCCGCCGCCGGGGTGTTGCGGGCTACGCGCGGCATAGCCACTCTGGATGTGCTGTTGCAGGAAGCGGTCCGCTCCCTGCATACCCAGTTCCGGGACTACGGGGTGGACCGGGTAGCGATCTACATGCTGTCGCCGGAGGCCGCCCGGGCCAGAGGTCAGGAAGGAGCCTCGCTGTCCGCCGTGGAAGAAGAGTCGCTGGCCGTCCGGGCGGCGGTGGGAACGGTTCCCCCCGGCGTGCCGGATGTCGTCAAGACGGTGTTACGTTCCGGCGTGCCGGGTTTGACGAAGCAGAACTTCCCGCCGGCCGTTGAACTCGCGTTGCCGTTGCGCGGGCGGGTCGGCACGGTGCGCGAGGCCTGGTTCGAGGGGGTAATTTACATCCACACCCCTCAGACGCTGACTTTCCAGGAGGAAGACCTTTCTACCCTGCAAACCCTGGCCGATCAGTTGTCCATCGTCATCCAAAACGTCATCCTGCTGCAACGGACTCAGGAGCAGTTGCGGGAGATGCGCACGCTGTATCAGCAGTACAGCCGGGAGATCTGGCGGAGCATCTCCCAGGCGCGGGCGGTTTTCCGCTATGACCAGGCCGCCGGAGACGTAGAGGTGGCCCCGCTCACAGAGGAGGGGCTGGTGACTCCGGCCCAAACGGCTTTGGAGGCCGGGGAGCCGGTGGTGGAGGAGGGCGAGTCGGGGAAGGTGACGCTGGCCTTGCCCATCAGGGTGCGCGACACGGTCATCGGCGTCGTCCACGCCGAGGGGGAGGCGGCCGGGGGATTGTCCAGAGCCCAGATCTCCCTGGCGGAGACGTTGGTCTCCCAATTGGCGTTGGCGTTGGACAGCGCACGATTGTTCCAGGACGCTCAACGACGGGCGGCCCGCGAACGGCTCACCGGCGAGATCACGGCCCGGGTGCGGGAGACGTTGGATGTGGATACGGTGCTCAAGACCGCTGCTACCGAAGTCCGCCGGGCGTTAGGTCTGCCGGAGGTGGTGATCCGCCTGGCGTCCCGTCCACCGGATGGTGACTGATTCTCGTGGAGTCTGCTATGGACGACAACAAGTCGGGAGATAAACGGAGACGAGGCCGCTACCGCATGAGTATTGAGATGCGGATGGAGATTATCAAGCGGGTGGCGTATATCGGGTTGGGATTCTCCATCCTGGGGGCTGTCTTTGACCTGGCGGATTATCTGTGGTTCTCCGGCCCCTGGCAGTCACTGGCAAGCACGTGCCTGTCTCTTCTGACCGCCTGGATGTCGTGGCGGGCCCTGCAGGTGTCCCGCGAGGGCACCTACGAGGGTTGCGATCGGGCTGGGTACTGGATGTTGGCGGCGGCCTTCATCAGTTTCACCGTCGGCAAACTGCTGTGGGAGACGGGCCCGGCGACGGACCTCATCGTCGGTGTGGTGTTGCCCATAGCGGTGGGGGTCGCCGTTATGCCCCGACGATGGTATCTGGGCTTGCTGGTGGTGCTGTTGAACGCCACTTTCTACGGGTTGTGGCTTCAGTCGCAGCCGGCGTTGCGTTTGGCCTACCCCGTGCGGCATACGTGGGTGGATTGGCTGGCGCTCAGTTTCCCGGCATTGCTCATCGTCTGGGTGGCGGTGGGCGTTTATGGCAAATTGACCTCCATCCGCACCAAGTTGATCATCATCTCCATCGCGCTGGTGGTGATGCCCAGTCTGCTCATCCTGGTCGGGGAGGTGTTGATTGGCTTCCGGGCCGGGCGTGAGCGGGCGATCGCTCAGTTGGATTCGGTCGCCACGCTCAAAGAGGCGGAGATCGAATCACGGCTTTACTCTCTGAACAACGAGTTGACGGCCTTGGTCTCCGGTGAGAACCTGCGCTATTCGCGCGTCGTCCTGCGCGGCGATGCGCATGTCGAAGGGGAACTGTATGCCCAGGCCGTGACCGCGTTGCAGACGGCCTTCGCGGATACGGTGAGGCGTGAGCGCGAGGTGGAGAGGATCTTCCTGCTGAACGGCGACGGCCGAGTGGTCGTTTCGACGGAGGCCGACCAGGTGGGGCGGAATTACAAGGGGTACACTTTCTTTAACTTGGGTTTGGAAGGGCCATCCGCTAACCTGACCTGGGACGCCGGCCGCTGGTGGGTGGATATTATGACCCCGGTCGCCGACCGGGACGGGAGCGTTCTGGGCGTGCTGGACCTGCGAACCGACCTTTCGGTGATGACGGAGGTGATGACCCGGCGCACTTCCGGGCTGGGGGACACCGGCGAGACTTACATCATCACCGCCCAGCGGGCCCCGCTGACCCCTCTCCGAGCGGTGGAGAGGCTCCCTTACCTGCCGGATAGACCGCCGTACTCGAATCTCGTCACCGAACGCCGGGATTTCAACGGGATATACGTCAACTATGCCGGTGGGCGTGTCGTCGGGGTCTACCATTGGATAGATTCCCTGAACGCGGCTTTGGTGGCCGAGCAGTCGCTGATGGAAGCCCACCAGGTCGCTTACTCGATGATCGCCGTCAACGGTGTGGTGACGCTGGGCGCGATCGCCGTCGCGGTGCTCGTGGCCCTGATCGCCACGCGCGGCATCGCGTCCCCGTTGAATGAACTGGCTCAAGCCTCATCCCAGGTCGCCGCCGGTGAATTGGGTTTGAGGATCGAGATGGAGCGCGGGGACGAGATCGGAATCCTGGCCCGCGCCTTCAACGAGATGACCGACCGGCTGCGCCAGACGATTGACGGGTTGGAGCGGGAAGTGGCCGAGCGGACTCAGGAGTTGGCCCTCCGCTCGCGGTACCTGGAGGCTTCGGCCAAAGTGGGCCGGGCGGCCTCCTCCATCCTCGACCCCGACCTCCTGATTCAGCAGGTGGTCTCCCTCATCCAAGAGCAGTTCGATCTGTACTACGTGGGGTTGTTCCTGACCGACGAGAGGGGGGAGTGGGCCGTCCTGCGGGCCGGCACGGGGGAGGCCGGGCGGAAGATGTTGGCCCGTGGACACCGTATCCGGGTGGGGGACGGGATGATCGGCTGGAGCATCGCCAACGCGCAGGCCCGCATCGCCCTGGATGTCGGCGAGGATGGGGTCCGGTTGGCGACCAGGGAACTGCCGGATACCCGCTCCGAAGCAGCCCTGCCCCTGCGCTCCCGCGGCCGGGTCATCGGGGCGTTGACGGTGCAGAGCGACCACCCCGGCGCATTCGACGAGGACACTATCGCCGTCTTGCAGATGATGGCCGACCAGGTGGCGGTGGCCCTCGACAATGCCCGGTTGTACTCGGAAAGTCAGACGGCTTTGGAGTCGGCCCGCCGCGCCTACGGCGAGATGAGCCGCGCGGCCTGGGCGCAGTTGCTCAAAACGCGGGCGGATGTCGCTTACCGCAGCGACGACGTCGGCATCTCCCCGGTCCCCGACCTGTGGTCGCCGGAGATGGAGCAGGCCCTGCGGCGCAGCGAGATCGTGCGCGGTACGGCCCAGGATGACCGGCGGGTGCCGCTGGCGGTTCCTATCAAGGTGCGCGGCGATGTCGTCGGCGTGTTGAACACCTACAAGTCGGCGGAGTCCGGCGACTGGACCGGCGATGAGATCGCCCTGTTGAAGACTATCGCCGACCAGTTGGGGATGGCTCTGGAAAGCGCACGGTTGTATGAGGAGGCCCAGCGGCGGGCTCTCCGCGAGCGGCTGACTCGTGAGATCACCGACAAAATGCGGCGTGCCACCAGCATCGAGGAGATCGTGCGCACGGTGGTGGATGAACTCTTCAGCGTGCTGCATCCTTCGCGCACCTTCGTGCGGCTGGGAGCCGATCTGCCTTCGTCGGAGCAGGAGGAGTAGGGGCAACTCTCGCAGTTGCCCGACCGGGGGCGGTTGCCCGACCGGGGGC
>JALWUZ010000089.1 GCA_027079895.1 Anaerolineae bacterium | reverse complement strand
CTTCGGCGGCGACATCGCCGGGGTACTGCGCCGGGCGTCGGTGTTGATGCCCGACGGGGCGGTCGTGGAGCAGCCTAACGAGTGGTTCGCTTTCCGCTACCGGGGGAGCCGGGTCAAGGAGGAGGCGGGGCGGTACGTGGTGTTGGAGGCCGTCTTCGGCTTGACGGAGGGCTCACGGGAAACGTTGGCGGCGCGGGCGGCGGAGATTTTGGAGTGGCGGCGGACGCGGCACCCCGCCGGGGCGACGATGGGCTCGACGTTCAAGAACCCGCCGGGGAGCCACGCCGGGTATCTCATCGAGCAGGCCGGGCTGCGCGGACGGCGTGTCGGCGGGGCGCAGATCGCGGAGTTGCACGGCAATTTCTTCCTGAACGTCGGCGGGGCGACGGCGGCGGATGTGCTGAGCCTCATCGCGTTGGCGCGGGATGAGGTGCGGCGACGGTTCGGGGTGGAGTTGGAGTTGGAGATCGAGCCGCTCGGATTCGCGCCGGACGACGAGGGACAGGGACAGGCGGGACACGATGGGCGATAAATTGCGAGTAGGGGTCATTTTCGGCGGGCGGTCGGGGGAGCACGAGGTATCGCTGCTTTCGGCCCGGTCGGTGATGGGGGCGATGGATCGGGAGAAGTACGAGGTCGTGCCCATCGGCATCACCAAGACGGGCCACTGGGTCACGGGGGATGACCCGCTGACCGCGCTTTCCTCCGGCGACGAGGCGGGGCTGCGGACGGTCGCGCTGTTGCCCGACCCGTCCTGGGCTGGTCTGATGGAGTGCGACGGAGGGGCGGAGACGTTCCGGGCCGCGCTGCTGGCGCGTCTGGACGTGGTATTCCCGGTGCTGCACGGGACTTACGGCGAGGACGGCGCGATACAGGGGTTGTTGGAGTTGGCCGACGTGCCCTACGTCGGGGCGGGGGTGCTCGGTTCCGCGCTCGGTATGGACAAGGTCGCCTTCAAGTCTGTGATGCAGGCCTATGGCTTCCCCATCGCCGACTATCTGGCGTTCAAGCGGCGGGAGTGGGAGGCGGAGCCGGAATCGGTGTTGAGGCGGGTCGAGGCCCGGCTGGGGTACCCGGTCTTCACCAAACCGGCCAATTTGGGCTCCAGCGTCGGCATCAGCAAGTGCCACGACCGGGCGGAGTTGGAGGCGGGGCTGGCGGAGGCGGCCCGGTACGACCGGAAGTTGCTCGTCGAGGCGGCGGTGCCGGCGGCCCGCGAGATCGAGGTGAGCGTCCTGGGGAACGATGAGCCGGTCGCCTCGGTGCCGGGGGAGATCGTCCCCAGTCGGGAGTTCTACAGTTACGAGGCGAAGTACCTGGACGGGAAGTCGGAGTTGTTGATTCCGGCCCCGCTGCCGGAGGAGGTGACGGAACGGGTGCGGGATTTGGCGGTGCGGGCTTACCGGGCGATTGACGGCGCGGGGATGGCGCGGGTGGATTTCCTGCTCTCCGGGGAGACGGGGGAGTTGTACATCAACGAGTTGAACACGATCCCCGGTTTCACGGAGATCAGCATGTACCCCAAGTTGTGGGAGGCGAGCGGGCTGCCGTATCCGCAGTTGATTGACCGGTTGATCGAGTTGGCGTTGGAGCGGCATCGGGACAAGGCCCGGTCGGAGACTTCGTATCGGCCGGCGGCTGTGGACGGCGACGCGCGATGAGGGTCGAGGGGATGGGCGGCAGCGCATGGGGTGGCAGCGCATGAATGCGCTGCCTGGGCCTACCCAGGCAGCGGATTTATCCGCTGCCGCCGCCGGGTGCCGGTAGAACCGGAAGGCAGGAGACGCGGTGGGCAAGCGGCGTTGGAAGGTGCGGTACAATGCGGCCGGGATCGCCGTCATCGGGAAGGGGAGAACCCGACGGCGGCCGGCGGCCTCGTCGCTGTGGAAGCGGCGGGCCCGCGCTCTGGTGTACCTGCTCCTGGCCGCCCTGACGTTCGGCGGGGCGTGGGTGGGGCTCGACGACCGCTTTTACATCCGTCGGGAGGGGGTGGAGGTGCGCGGCACGGTGCGCGTTTCGCCCGATGAGGTGTTCCAGGCCGCCGGGCTGGACGGGCTGCACATCCTCTGGGCCCGTTCCGGCCGTATCGAGCGGCGGTTGCTGGCGTCGCTGCCGACGTTGGAGCGGGCGGAGGTGAGTTGCCACTTGCCGGCGCGGTGCGTCGTCACCGTCACAGAGCGGCAGCCCCGGATGTTGTGGGACGAGGAGGGGCGGTGGTGGTGGATTGACGCCGATGGGTTGCTCTTCTCTCTCGCGCCGGAGGAGCAGGGGGTGGCCGCCGCGGGATGGACGGTGCAGGGGCCGTTGCCGCGCGACGAGGACGGGCGTTTGGCCGAACCGGTGCGCGTCGCCCTGAACGGGCTGTGGGAGGCCGGTCAGGGGGTAGTGACGGGGACGCTGAGTTACGCGCCGGGGGAGGGGCTGTCGTTCGTCGAGGAGCGGGGCTGGCGGGTGGTGCTGGGAGAG
>JALWUZ010000088.1:2462-8352 GCA_027079895.1 Anaerolineae bacterium | reverse complement strand
CGCAGCCCAGACTCATCACCCAGAGGCCGGGGTTCTCACTCCACTTACCCATCTCCGGCAGGGGGAAGGTCACCGCCTCGTTCTGTGGAACGAGCCCGCTCATTCCCCAGGGCTCGCCTTTCAGCCGTGCACCCAGGCTCAGCCCGGCCAAGACGGCGATTGCCAGGGGCTGACCATACCCCAGCAGCCAGCGCACCGCCTGCCACTCTGGCTGATGAAGCAGCCCGGGCCACAACAACCCCCCAAGATGCCACACCCACTGCACCCAGGGGAGCAGACTCACCCAGGCTGCCCCCTCCTGTCCACCGAGATGCCACAAGCCCCCCAGCAAAAGGCTGCGTAGAAGGGGAATGTGCCCGGTGCTGGACAGATACCACCAGGCGACACCATATTGAGCTCTGCCACACCTCAAGCAGATAGACCGCCCATGGCGTTGGCCTCTTGAGTCCATCACCACCTGGGGTGGGCAAGTGAGCCAGCCAGCCTGACTTTCGGGCATGTGGCCGAGGACGGTCAGGACGAGGATACTGAACACCACCAGGGCGTGCAAGCGAACCCGGACCGGCTGAACAAGTGGGGGGTTTGTGATACGATGCATGGGAGCCAACCTCGTCGGAAGGAGATAGAGTACATTGTATCCGATTTCGCCGGTTGGCTCAAATCCATTATGGGCACACCCGGCCCCCTCTTTCGGCCGCTTTACGAAGCCCAGGGCTGATTTCGGCTACCTGTATGTCCCCAGTATGATACGCTCACACAGGCGGGCGATGTTGGCTTGCTCACCCTTGCAACACGGGTATAATACCGCTATGAACGCCTCCCGTGAGATGGAGATCGAAGTCGCCGTCGCCAAAGTGGGCAAGTGGGCCGTCGGCGAGAGCGGCGATACCCTGGAGATGATCGAGCGCCCTCGTGGCGGCATCTCCTTCGTCCTGGTGGACGGGCAGCGGTCGGGGCGGGCCGCCAAAGCGATCAGTAACCTGGTGGCCCGCAAGGTGGTCTCCGAACTGGCCGAGGGAGTGCGCGACGGGGCCGCCGCCCGTGCCGCCAACGACTACCTCTACACCCACAAAGGGGGCAAAGTCTCCGCCACCCTCAACATCCTGTCGGTGGACTTGATCTCCAATACCCTGGTGCTTTCGCGCAACAGCCATTGCCCGGTCATCGTCAGCCGCCCCGGCGACGACCTGCTGCTGCTCGATGAGCCATCGGAGCCGGTCGGGGTGCGCCGCAGCACCAAGCCCATCATCACGGAACTGCCGCTGACCGCCGGGACCACCGTCATCGTCTACACCGACGGCCTGGAGATGGCCGGGGCGCGGTCGAGCCCGGTCTTCGACGTGCCGGCCGCCGTGCGTGCTCTCCTGGCCCGGCCGGAGGTCAACGCCCGCCTCCTGGCCGACGGCCTCCTGACGCTGGCCCTCGCGCTGGACAAGGGCCGCCCCCGCGACGACATCAGCGTCCTCGTGCTGCGCATCGTCGCCCGCGCCGGGGATGACGTGCGCCGCCTGTCGGTGCGCATCCCGTTGTGAGCCGCCATGTCCGCCCGCCGCCGCTACCTGAAGGCCCTGTGGCGCGATACCCGCGTGCTGGTGCGCCAATCCCGCACCTCATTGCTCATTTTTTCTGTCCTCCTCAGCGTGGGGACGCTCTCCCTCCACGCCCTCTATCGCTACCCGGACACCGGTCAACCGCTCGGTTGGGCGGAGTCGCTCCACGCGGCCCTCAAACTGATCTTCCTGGAAACCGTCCTGCCGTTTCCCGATGGGCCGCTCCTGCTGCAAATCCTGTTCACCGTCGTCCCCTTCGTCGGGCTGGCCGTCGTCGCCGACAGCATCTTGCGGTTCGGCGTGGCCCTGTTCAACCGTCGTGAGCGAAAGGAGGCCTAGCAAGTGGCCGTCGCATCCACCTACCGTGACCACGTCGTCGTCTGCGGCCTGGGCAAAGTCGGCTATCGAGTCGTCAAAGAACTGCTCCGCCTGGGGGAGGAGGTCGTCGGCATCGAGAAGGCCGGACAGAGCCCATTCCTGGCGAAACTCGACCAACTGGGCGTGCCGGTGTTGCGCGGCGACGCCCGCCAGCGGGAGATGTTGGAGAAAGCGGGCGTGCGGGTCGCATCCGCCATCGTCGCCTGTACTCAGGACGACCTGACCAACCTCGACATCGCCCTCGACGCCCGCGAACTGCAACCGGGCATCAAGGTGGTCATGCGCATGTTCGACGCTCGCCTCGCCGAGCGCGTCCGGCGGGGATTCGGCATCCACACCGCCTTCAGCACCTCCGCCCTGGCCGCCCCGGTCTTCGCCGCCGCCGCGACGCGGGCGCAGATTGACCACTCGTTCTACGTGGACGACGTGCTGATGAACACCGCCCGCGTCACCGTCCGGGGCGGCTCCGCGCTGGACGGGCGCACCATCGCCGCCGTGGAGGAACTGCTCAACATCTCCATTGTGATGTACAAGGGCGCCGGCGGCCTCGACCTCCATCCGGCCGGCGGCATCGTCCTGCACGCCGGGGACTACCTGGTGGTCTTCGCCACGCTGGAATCCCTGGCCCGCCTGCGGGAGATGAACGCGGAATGTCCGACCCAGCCCGCCCCCTCATCGCCATAGTCGGCCCGTGCGCGGCGGGGAAATCCACCCTCGCCGCCGCCCTGCGGGCTATGGGGTACAACGTGCGTGAGGTGGTGCAGGAGCACTCCTACGTGCCGACGATGTGGCAGCGCATCACCAACCCGGACTACCTCGTCTACCTCGATGTCTCCTGGGAAGTCGCCCGCCGCCGCCGCGCCACCGACGCCGGGCCGGAATGGTGGGAGGAGCAGCGTCACCGGTTGCGCCACGCCCGCCGCCATGCCGACCTCTACCTCCTCACCGACGACCTGACGCCGGCGGAGGTGTTGGAGGAGGTGCGGGCGCGGCTGCCGGTTTGAGTTTTTCGCCCTTCCAGGGTATACTGACCACCTGAGACTGGACAATGCGTCGGCCTGAACGGTCACGATAGAGGGGTTCTCGTGGTGCAAGAAAAGATCCTCATCATCGAAGACGAAGAAGACATCGCCCAGATGCTCTCCCTCATGGTGCAGGACAGCGGCTACCAGGCCATCGTCGCCGGCGACGGCGTCCAGGGACTGCAAGCCGTGCTGAACGCCCGCCCCGACCTCATCCTCCTCGACCTGTACCTGCCCAAGATGAGCGGCATACAGGTGCTCCACGCCCTCCACAAACAGCAAATCCGCATCCCCGTCGTCGTCGTCACCGCCGGTAAATCCGAGGAACTGGTCATCGAGACGCTGCGGATGGGGGTCAAGGACTACATCAAAAAGCCCTTTTCCATCAAGGAACTCCTGGACGTAATCCAGCGGGCGCTCACCGAAAGCCGCCTGCGCCGCGAGCAGCACGCCCTGACCCGCAAACTGTGGGCCTCCAACCGGGAACTGGCCCGTCGGGTGAGCCAACTGACCGCCCTCTACGAGGTGGCCCAGGGGCTGGCCTCCATCCTCGACCTGGACGAACTGATCCGCGTCATCCTGCAAGAGGCCGAGCGTGTCCTCCAGGTGGACGTCACCTCGATTATGCTCCTCGACGAGCGCACTGGCGAACTGATCTTCCGCTCCGGCACCGGCAAGGGGGCGGAACTGCTCATCGGACGCCGCCTCCAGCCCGGCCAGGGCATCGCCGGCTGGGTGGCGCGGACCGGCCAGCCGCTCCTGGTGCCGGATACCCAGTCCGACCCGCGCTTCGACCCCGTCTTCGACCGCATCACCAATTGGCACACCCGCTCGGTGCTGTGCGTCCCGCTGATGGTGAAAGGGCGCGTCATCGGCGTCCTGGAGGCCCTCAACAAGCCCAAAGGGGGGTTCACCCAGGACGACAAAGCGGTCCTCAGTTCCCTGGCCGCCTCCGCCGCCGTCGCCATCGAGAACGCCCGCCTCTACAAAACGCTCCAAGAGTCCAGAGACCAGGTGGCAGCCCACAGCCGGGCTCTGGAAAAGCGGCTCGGCGAACTATCCCGCTTGCAGAAGATGACGATGGAACTGGGGCGCGTCACCATCGGCATTGACCTGCCCGACGTCTTCCGACGGCTCACCGAACACGCCGCCGCTCTGTTGGAGGCCGAGAGCAGCGCGATCCTCCTCCTCAACCCGGAGCAGACCGCGCTAATCTGCCAATCCCCGGCCTTCGGCGTGCCGCCGGACATCGTGCGCGACTACCGCGTCCCCCTCGACGACGACAGCCCGGCCCGCCTCTTCTGGCGGCGGCGGCAGCCCCTCATCGTCAACGACGTGGCCGGCTCGCCGCTGGTGGACACCCTGGGCCTGCGCGAACTGCAACAGCGCATCGGGCTCCGCTCCACCGTGATGACCGTCCTCCAGGTCAGCGGGCGGGCGATCGGCGTCCTCCAAGTCTCCGACAAGCGGGACGGCAGCGACTTCACCGATGAGGACGCCCGCGTCCTCGAAATCTTCGCCTCCCACAGCGCGATCGCCATCGAGAACGCCCGCATCCTCCAGCGGGTCGAGGCCCTGAACAAGGTCGGCGAGGCCATCACCTCCCGCCTCACCCTCCCGGCCGTGCTCGACCGGGTCGTGGACGGCATCAACGAACTGATTGACGTGGAGGGCACCTCCATCTGGCTGATGAAGACCGGCCCCGGCGGCGACCAGCACCTCTCCCTCGTCGCCTCCCTGCCGGACAAGTCCTGGCCGGCGCAGTTCGACGACCTCTCCATCCGCCTGGGGGAAGGCTTCGCCGGCCTGGTCGCCCAGACCGGCCAGCCGCTCATCGTCCACGACGTGCAGGACGACCCCCGCTACTCCCGCAAGATGGAGGAGCGCACCGGCCTGGTGGTCAACTCCATCCTCTGCGTCCCGCTCCAGGTGGGGCACGAGGTGAGCGGCGTCATCGAGGTGATCAACAAAATCGGCGGCAAATTCGACCGCGAGGACATGGAAATCCTCACCTCCGTTGCTGCCGCCGTCTCCGTCGCCGTCGAGAACGCCCGCCTGTTCACCAGCGAACGCCGCCGCGCTTCGGAGATGGAGGCCCTGGTGGAGATCGCCCGCGCCATCACCGAGGCCGTGACCGAGACCCCCAGGGAGTTGCTGGAACGCATCGCCCGTGGCGTCTGCCAGACGATGGAGGCGGACTGTGCCATCGTCTACCCCTTCCTGCCGGCGGAGCCCGGCGTCTACGACGTGGAGAACATCGCCACCTACGGCACCTTCCATTTCGACACCTTCGACCCGGCGACCACCATGCGCCTCCCCACCCAGGCGGTGCGGCGGCACGAACTGTGGGTCTGCGAAAACGTGGACTGCGCCCGTCCCGGCCCGCTGCAAGACCCGCTCTTCGCCGCCGAGCAAATCCAGTCCTTCGTCGGCGTTCTGCTGAAGGCCGACGACGACGAGTTGGGCGTCCTCTACATCAACTTCCGCCACTACCACCGCTTCGAGGAACACGAACTGACCTTCGTGCGGCTGATCGCCCATCAAACAGCCCTGGCGATCGCCAAATCGCGCCTCTTCCAGTCCCTCGACCAGGAACTGGTGCGGGCCAACGCCGTCCTGCGGCGCAAGGTGCGCGAGTTGGAGGAACTCCAGACCATCAACAACATCATCAGTGCCTCGTTGGAAATAGACAAGGTGTGGGACAGCATCCTGCACGGCGCGATGGTGATCACCCACGCCCCCTACGCCGGCGTGCTCCTCAAGGAGGAACACGGGGGGCACGTCGTTTTCCACATGCGCCGGGGCGACGAGCGGCTCACCCGCCGCTTCGACCCCTACGACACCGTCATCATCCCCACCGACGACGGCACGGACTACCGCACCGCCCTCGAACTGCTGGCCGAGCAGTCCGTCGGCGGGATACCCTGGGGGCAGATCTAC
>JALWUZ010000088.1:0-2452 GCA_027079895.1 Anaerolineae bacterium | reverse complement strand
CCGGTCGGTGCTCCACACCCCCATCTTCAGTGGACGGGAGCGGCAGCCAATCGGCCTCCTCGTCATCGGCAGCCCGCACCAGGACGCCTTCACCGCCGACGACCGACGGCTCTTGGAGGCCCTCGCCAATCAGGCCGCCATCGCCATCCAGAACGCCCGCCATCTCCAGGCCGTGCGCACCCTCCAGGAGCAGCAGGTGGAGGCGGAGCGCATCGCGGCGATGGCCGATGTCGCCGGCAACATGGTTCACAACATCAACAACATGGTCGGAGCCATCCGCCCCCTCATCCAGCAGATCGAGATGAAAATGGAGCAGGGCCGCCTGAGCGACGACTACCTGCGCGACAAACTGCGCCGCATCCGCGAGAACGCCGACCGCACCCTGGCCGTCGCCCGCCAGATTCGCCGGCCCTTCACCTCCATCCAGCCGGAGCCGGTGGACGTCAACCAATCCATCGCCGCCGCCTGGGAGGGACTGACGGCCCCCGTGGGCGTCCGGGTGGATTTCGAGTACGGCGACGACCTGCCGCCGGTGCGGGCTACCCGTCAACTGGACGAGGTCTTCCGCAACCTGATACGGAACGCCCTGGACGCGATGGCCGAACAAGGGGGCTTCCTGATGATTCGCAGCCGCCGCGTGGACGACCACATGGTCATCGTCTCCGTACAGGACACCGGCCCCGGCATACCGGAGGACATGCAGGAAAAAGTCTTCCATATGGGCACTACCACCAAGCAGGGGGGGATGGGATACGGCCTGTGGTGGTCGCGGACCTTCTTGCGCCGTCTGGGGGGCGACATTCTGTTGGAAAGCGAGGAGGGGCGCGGATGCACCTTCACGGTCATGCTGCCCGTCGCGGCCGGAACGGGCGATTGACCGCGATTTGAACTTGGGCGGGGAGGGAGGATTGATTATGGATGAACGACACCGCATCCTGGTGGTCGAGGACCAGGACTACTGGCGCGAGGACATCTTCCGCGAGACCCTGGAGGACGCCGGCTATCAGGTCGAGACCGCCGGCAGTTACCGGCAGGCCGTCGCCGCCCTGGAAGGCCCTCCCTTCGACCTCGTGGTGGTGGACGTCAACCTGACCGGCGACACCCGCAACCGGGACGGCGTCCGCGTGTTAGAACGGATGCTCGCCCTCGGACACGACCCGCGCATCATCGTCGTCACCGGCTCCGACAGCCGGGCCGCCGCCGCCGCGAGCGTCCGCCGCTTCCATCCCTTCGCCTTCCTGGACAAGACCACCTTCGACATGGGACAGTTCATCGCCCTGGTGCGACAGGCCCTCGAACGCCCGGCCATCTCAAGAGAGCACGGAGACCCAACGACCGATGAGCAAACGACACTCCATCCTGATCGTCGAGGATGACCCCTGGTGGCAAGAAGTGCTGCGGGAGCCCCTGGAAGACGAGGGGTACGCCGTCACCATCCTTTCCGATTACCAAGAAGCCCGCCGCGCCCTCGACGAGCACCGCTTCGCCCTGGTGATCCTCGACCTGCTGCTCGACGAGGCGGCCCCTATGCTCGACGGCGAGCGGCTGCTGGCCCACATCGCCCGCCGCTACCCCGGCCTCCCCTGCGTCATTGTCAGCGGACGGGGCGACACGCGGGTTGTGCGGGACGCCTTCAAACAGTACCACGTCGTGGACTACGTGGACAAGGGCCAGTTCGACATCCTGGCCTTCGTGGAACTGGTGCAGGCCGCCATCGGGGCCTCCACCCCCGACCACGCCGTCATCCGCCGAATCCTGAACGAGCGGTTCGACCTGGAGGAGATCAAGAATCTCTGTTTCGACCTGGACATTGACTTCGACTCCCTCGAGGGGGAGGGGAAGAAGACGCGCGGCCTGGTGGCTTACTGCCGCCGTTGCGACCGCCTGGGCGAACTGGTGGCTCTCGTCCGACAACTGCGCCCCGGCGCCCTGTAGCGGACAAAAACAGTACAAAGGAGGAAAAATGCGCACGAAACACTTTCACATTCATCTTGCCCTGGGCCTGGGACTGTTGACCCTGGCCGGGGTGCTGGCCCTGCTGTGGATGGCGGGCCGGCCGGCTCTGGCCGACACGACGGCCAACGTTTTCTACGTCGCGCCCAGCGGCAACGACGCTCCGGGGTGCGGCAGTGAATCCGCGCCCTGCCAGACCATCCAGTACGCCGTAGACATGGCCTCCAACGGCGACGAAATCCGCATCGCCGCCACCGACAACAGCATCTACGCCGTCTACACCGGCACCGGCGATAACGTCGTCGAACTGCGCAAGAGCATCACCCTGCGCGGGGGGTATGTTTACATGCACCTCATCAACTCCACCTGGCTTACCTCCCCGGTCCCCTCCCGGATAGACGGCGAGCACGCCCGCCGTCCGCTCTTCGTCAGCGGGGACATCACCCCGTCGCTGGAACTGCTCGCGTTCCAGAACGGGCAGGCCGAGCGGGGCGGCAAC
>JALWUZ010000087.1 GCA_027079895.1 Anaerolineae bacterium | reverse complement strand
CGGGTGGGCATTGCCCTCAGCCGTGTAGCGCCGGTACGGCAATGACGAGCGGCGCGTCGGGTCCGCGGACGCGTGGGCGGTACCGGCGATGAGGTTAGCTAACCATGGTGGCGCTGGCGCGTCGGAGCCGGGTGAGCAGACACAGGTTCACGGAGCGGCAGTTGGGGCAGTGGACCGCGGTGCGGTGGTTCTCCAGGTCGCTGCGGGTGAGGGCCTGCTCGGCGAGGTCCCCCACGCAGGGAAGGGGTGCTTCGTGCGCGCGGGGGGCAGCGAGTTGGAGCAGGAGCCGTGCGTGGGCTTGATGCTGCTTGTGGGCAGGATGCCACAGGCCGTAGTAGCGTAGCTTGTGGAATCCTCGGGGGAGGACGTGGAGGAGAAAGCGTCGGAGGAAGTCGACGCCCTCGAGGGTCTCGGTTTTCCACAGTCCGGTTTTGCGCACCTTGTAGCGGAAGGAGACGTGGGTGTCATCCATGGCGACCAGGCGAGCGTTGCTCAGGGCGATGCGGAAGACGTAGCGCCCCAGGTACCTCAGCACGGCGTCGTGTCCAAAGCCGCAGGGCTTGCAGTAGGTGCACCATGGGCGTGTCCAGGTCTTTGGGGGGACCTGGGCGTACAGGTCGGGGTGGTCATGTCTGAGCGCGTGGGCGAAGCGCCGGGCGATGAGGAGGGAGAGTTTCTTGACCGGGACGAGGAATCCGTCCGGGGCGTCCTGCCAGGCGGTGCCGTCTGGACAGACGCCGCCGGCGGTGACCAGCAGGTGCACGTGGGGATGGTGGTGCAGCTGTCCGGTCCAGGTGTGGAGGACGGCGAGGATGCCCACCTGTGCGCCGACGAAGCGGGGTTCGGCGGCCAGGTCGAGCACGGCATGGGCGGTGATTTTGATGAGCAGGTCGTAGAAGATCTTCTGGTGGCGCAAACACCACGGCCTCAGTTCGGCCGGGACGGTGGCGATGAGGTGGAAGTATGGGCAGGGCAGCAGTTCGGCGGAGCGCTTTTGGAGCCATTGGGCGGTCTGTCGTCCGTGGCACTTGGGACAGGAGCGGTTGCGGCATCCGTGGTAGCTCCAGAAGGAGTGTCCGCAATCATGGCACTGGTAGCGTCCCCCGCCCATGGCTGGGGTCATGCAGGCGGCGATGTCGTGGAGGGCGCGGCGATGGGAAGGGAGCATGAGCGGACCGAAACGCCGCTCATAGGCGGGTTGGAAGCGGCGGACCACGTCGGCCATTTCGAGCGGGTATTCAGGCATGGCGGGGTCCTCCTGGGAACACGTCGTCGAACATGGCGTCGAGGCGGTCGCGCAGATCGTCGCGCATGGGCTCGGTGAGGTGGGTGTAGATCTGGGTGGAGGACAGGCGGGCATGGCCCAGCAGCATCTGGACCCTGCGCACGTCAGCGCCCTGCTGCAACAGGAAGGAAGCAAACGTGTGCCTCATGGAATGGGGCGTGATGTGGGCGCTGATGCCGAGGCGGTCGCGGGCGTCGTTGAAGGCCTGGCGCAGGGATCGTGCGGAGCAGGGAGCGGTGCCCCGGCGATTGGGGAACAGCAGGCGGGGATGGCGATGGGTGCGCCAGTAGGCGCGCAGCTCGCGCAGCAGGGCCGGAGGCAGGGGCAGGATGCGCTCCTTGTTTCCTTTGCCGATGACGCGCACGATCATGTGTTTGGCATCGATGGCGTGCACGGTGAGGGAGAGGGCGTCCTGGATGCGCAGGCCCAGGACGAGCATGCAGGTGCAGCACAGCCGGTAGCCGGGGCGGCGGATCTGGGCGATGAGTCGGCGTGCGTCGTCCCAGGCGATGGGCTGGGGCAGCCGCCGGCGTTGAGGAGGGCGGATTTTCTTGCGGGTGAACAGGGGCCAATCCACGCCGAGGGTGCGGTAGTAGAAGAACTTGATCCCGTGCCAGTGGGGTTGGAAGGTGCCCTGGGCTACGCGCTTGACGTCGCGCAGCCACAGGACGTACTGGTAGACCTGCTCTTCGGTGAGCCGGTCGGGGCGGGTGCCGGTATGGCGCTGCAAGGCCGCTACGGCGTTGAGGTAGCATTCCTGCGTGTTCGCGGAAAGACCGGCCAACTCCATGTCGCGGATCATGCGTTGGCGCAACGGCGAGACGGGCTGCTGCGCACGAGCCGCCGGCTCAGCGGCGCCGGGGATACACCAGGTGCGGTTCGACAGGGTCATGATACATCCTCCACGCAAGAGAAGTTGTCTCCCCGACCACGATGGCCGGGATGCGTGGAGGATACGGCATGGGCGAAGGAAGGTTAAGCCGAGGGAACAACGACACCTGGGGCGCACCACAGCCCCATACACACCACACCAGATGACGGTCGTGTACGCAATGCCGCTTCATCAAACACAAAGCCGCCAAAGCAGCCTCACGCGGCGAAGCCGCTTCGTCCAAGTGGAAAATACGTCTCCAATTCCACTAACTCGTGCTCCATTTCGACACATAAGTGGAATCGAAGGGCATATT
>JALWUZ010000086.1 GCA_027079895.1 Anaerolineae bacterium | reverse complement strand
CCCTGGGACTGGCGGCCACTCACCACCCCATCACCCTGATGGGGCTCCCCGCTTATGGGATTTTCCTCCTGGCGGTGCGCCCGCCCCTTCTGCGCCAGTGGCGGAGGCTGCTCTGGCCGGCGGGCGGCTTCCTGCTGGGACTGACGCCATTGCTCTACTACCCCCTGCGCAGCCCCTCCGCCCCTTTCGGCCCGACCGATATGCGCACCTGGGCCGGGTTCTGGCGGCACGTCACCGCTCAAGGGCTGCGGGTCAACCTGTTCCATTTCGGATGGGCGGATCAGTGGGACCGGGCGGTGGTCTTCTGGTCGCTGCTGCGGCTCCAGTTCCCCATCTTGACGATCGGGTTCATAGTCGCCGGAGCGGTCTATCTGGCGCGACGCGCCCCCCGGCCCGCGCTCCTGTTGGGGACGTTCGTCGCGGCCCATCTCCTCTTCACCCTGAACACGGTGCAGGACGTGATGGCCTATCTGCTGCTCCCCTTCGCCGTGCTGTCCGTCGTCGCCGGGATGGGGGTACAGGCCCTCGTCGAGAGGTTCACCGTCCGTCGCCTCGCGCCGGCCGTCTGCTCGCTGGTGCTGCTCCTGCCGACGCTGCGGGCCGCGGCCGACCTGCGGCAGGGGGTCGCGCTGCGGGATTTCACCGCCGCCGATGAGTGGGTCGCCGACCTCGAAGCCCATTTCGGCGGACAGGGGCGCGGCGCGGTGCTGCTTTCCGACTGGGAGCATTTGACGCCGCTCTGGGTTCATCTCTACACCGCCGGGGAGCACTTGGCCCCGGAGGACGTGCGAGCAATCTACATTCCGACCAGCGATCGTTGGGCGGATGGTGTCTGGCAGCACATCGAGGAGGGGCCGCTCTATCTGCCCGATTACCGCCCGGCGGTGCGGGGGGCCGGTTTCCGGTTGGTGCCGGAGGGTCGTTTCTACCGCGTCGTCGCCCCGCCGGTGACGGACGCCGTCCCGCAGCACCCCCTCAATGTCTGGGCCGCCGACCGGGTGCGCGTTCTGGGCTTCGACCTGCCGGCCGCCGTCGTCCACGCCGGCGAGCCGCTGGAACTCCGGCTCTATCAGACCGCGCCGGAGGGGGTGGACGGAGTCTGGATGCCCTACGGTCAACTGGGCCCGGTGGAGGCCCGCTGGACGACCGACAGCCGGTTGCTCAGCACCGACTGGCAGCCCGGCGAGGTGGTGGTGGAGCGGTTCTGGCTGCCGGTGCCGTTCACGCTGCCGCCGGGGGAGTATCCGCTGCGCCTGGGGTACGCCGACCTGACCGGCGGGCGGCCCGCATTGCCGCTTTCGACCGGCGGGGAGACGGTGGAACTGGCGACTGTCACCGTGTTGCCGCCGACGGCGCATGCTCCTTTCCCCGCCGCTTTCCTCGCCAATCTGGATGAGCAGATTTTGTTGTTGGACGCGCGGGCGCGGGTCGGCTGGGAGCGTCGTCGGGCCGTCTGGCAGGAACCGCTCGGCGTGCGGGCCGGGGAGCCGTTGCACCTCACCCTCACCTGGATGGCGGTGACGAAGCCGCGCGACAGTTACACCGTCTTCATCCACCTGATTGACGGGGCCGGACGGTACGTCACCGGCCACGATTACACGCCGTTGGGCGGGGCCTGTCCCACCTACTTGTGGTTTCCCAAGTGGCTGCCGGGGCAACGACTCACCGACCCTTACCGGCTGGTCATCCCGGAGACGGTGCCGCCGGGCGATTACTGGTTGGAGGTGGGGATGTACGGCATGACTTCCCTTCAGCGGCTTCCTGTGGTAGACTTGGCGGGCAACCTGAGCGGCGACCGGGTCGTCCTGGGGCCGGTGCGGGTGGAATAGGAGGATACGATGGGGACGGTGTTGATTTGGTCAGTCGCACTGACGATTTTGGTGATCGTCGGCATTGTGTGGATTTTGGACTTGCAGGCCCGGTTGAGCCGCTTGCAACGTCGGTACGAGGGGCTGCTTTCCGGGGATGAGGAGGACGCCAGTTTGGAGGTCAAGGTGGGGAATCTGGCCGCGCGGCTGGCGGAGGTGGCGGAGCACGCCGAGCGAGTGGCGGCCCGCACCGCGCAACTGGACGCGGCGTTGACCCGCGCCGTCCAGGGGGTCGGGCTGGTGCGCTATCGGGCCTACAAGGACACCGGCGGCGACCAGAGTTTTTCGCTGGCGTTGGTGGACGGGGAGGGGAACGGGGCGGTCATCTCCGCGCTGTACGGGCGGGAAGTGACCCGCGTCTACGCCAAGCCGATACAGGGGTGGCTTTCCCCCAAGCCGCTGAGCGACGAGGAGAAACAGGCGTTGGCGGCGGCCCGGCAGACCGTCGTCGCCGAGGAGGGGTGACGGGCGGGCGCGTCCGACGAGAAAGGAAAGACCCGACAGGCTTCTGGGCCTGTCGGGTCTTTTTGTCCCTCCGGTGAGGGTGGGCCGCTAACTGTTGCGCAGCACCAGCGGCAGGTAGATTCTGTGTCCCGCTCCGGCGGTGGGGATGACGATCCGGTGGGTGTCCGTCACCGGCGGGGCGGTGCAGGGGTTGGTAGCCGTCACCATCAGGGTGTGCGTGCCGACGGTCAGGCTGCGGACGGAGAGAGTGCGCGTGCCGCCGTCGTCCCAGGTGTAGGTGATGGGGAGCGAGGCCCAGGACGGCTGGTAGGCGGTGGTGTGTATGGAGGGCCTCCCGCAGGTCCCGCCCGGCCTGCGGGAGGCGGGTTGGGCGCGATGGGGTGCCGCTAGCGTGTCAGGACTTCCAGCAACAGACGGACACTGTTTTCCACGTCGTCGGCGTCCACCATCTCGGAGGGGGAGTGGATGTAGCGGCAGGGGACGGAGAGGCAGCCGGAGGGGACTCCGGCTCGTACCAGTTGCATAGCCGCCGCGTTGGTGGTGCCGTATTCCAGAACTTCCATCTGATAGGGGATGCCGGCCGCTTCCGCCCGCTCGACCAGCAGGTCGCGTACCTGGGGATGGGCGATCATCCCTCGGTCTTGCACTTTGATGGCCGGGCCGTGGCCCAATTTCACCGCCATAGGACGGCTTTCCGGGGTGTCGCCGGTGCCGGTCACGTCCACGGCGATCGCCAGGTCGGGCTCGATGCCGTAGGCGGAGGTGCGGGCGCCGGAAAGGGTGGTCTCCTCCTGGACGCTGAAGACGAGGTACAGGTCGTGGGGGGTGCTCTCCAGGCGGCGCAGGGTCTCAATGAGGATGGCGCAGCCGATGCGGTCGTCCATTGTCTTCGAGACGTACCGGGTGTGCTCCCCGGCCTCGACGACGGCGAAGGGGCGGAAGAAGACGGCCGGGTCGCCGACTTTGACCGGGCAATCATCACGGCTCGTGGCGCCCACGTCAATGAACAACTCGGACAGTTCCGGGATGCGGCCGGGGTCATCCCGCTTGGACTCGATTCCGATGACGCCCAGCCGCCCGTCGGCGAAGCGCACCCGCCCGCCGACGCAGTTGAGCGGGAAGACGCCGCCGATTTTGGTGAAGCGGGCGAACCCCTTTTCGTCAATGTAGGAGACCATGACGCCGATCTCGTCCATGTGGGCGTCGAGGAGGATGCGCTGCCCCCCGCCGCGGCCTCGTTTGTGGACGACCAGGCTGCCCAGCGGGTCAACGCGGATTTCGTCGGCCAGCGGCTCCACCTCGGCGCGGATGGCGGCGCGGATCTGCTCCTCGTCCCCCGAAGGGCCGTAGGTCTCGACCAGTTTGCGGATTAGTTCTCTCATCAGTTCCTCCCCAGGGTACGTGGTGTGAGACGCGCGAGGGATTCGCGCATCAGGGTGAGCAGGTTGTCGAAATCGTCCCGGCTCAGGAGGGAGACGGGGCTATGGATGTAGCGACAGGGCACCGCCACCGTCGCCGACGGGACGCCCGCGCGGGTCAGGTGGATGCTGCCGGCGTCGGTGCCGCCGACGCCGGGCTGTTTGAATTGGTAGGGGATGTGGAGTTCGTCGGCGGTGGAGGTCAGCAACTGCACCAGGCGGCGGTCGGCGATAAAGGTGCGATCCATCAGGGTGATGGCGGGGCCGTGCCCCAGTTCCGTCGTCGGGCTGGTGTCCTTGTCGCGGGGCAGGTCGTCGGCGATGGTGCCTTCGAGGACGAAGGCGCAGTCCGGCTCGATGGTGTAGGCCGCTACCCGTGCTCCGCGCAGACCGACCTCCTCCTGCACGGTGAAAGCGGCGTGGAGGTCGAAGGGGAACGGGTCGCCGCGCAGGAGTTCGACCAGTGCCGCGCAGCCGGCCCGGTCGTCGAACGCCTTGCCGCTGACGGTGGGCCCCAGGTCGCGGAACGGGGTGGCGAAGGCGATGTAGGTGCCCAGCGGGGCGAGACGGGCGGCCTCTTTCTTGTCCTTGGCGCCGATGTCCACCGCCAGTTCCTTGATGCGGGGAGCCTTTTTCCGTTCCTCGTCGCGGGCGAGGTGGATGGGTTTGATGCCGATGACGCCGGGGAGTCGCTCGTCACCCACTTTGAGGGGCGTTCCGGGCAGGACGCGGGGGTCCAGGCCGCCGACGGGCCGGAAGCGGAGCAGGCCGTCGTTGTCGTGTCCGATGACCATCAGGCCGACTTCGTCCATATGGGCCGCCAGCATCACCCGCAACCCCTGGTCGCCGGTGCCGCGCTTGAGGGCCAGGACGTTGCCCATGTTGTCCACCCGGACTTCGTCCACGTGGTCACGGATGGCATCGAGGATAATGGCCCGCACGTCCCCTTCGTCGCCGGAGACGCCGATGGCTTCTGAGAGGTCTTTGAGAATCATAAATTCGTCCTTTCTGTGGTGCGCTGAGCCAATGGTTTACGCTGGACGCCGCCGCGACGTTTGATAGCCAGGCCATGCAGGAATAAATCCGGTACGTCAATGCGGTCATCAGGTCGTAGGCGGCACACACCCAGTTCGATGAGCAGGTTCACGAACTCGGACGGCGTCTGACACGGGGGGCGTTGGTTGGAGTTGCGCCACTCCTGCCAGTCCCGCTCGAATATGGCGATCCATTCGTCGCGGGTGAGCGGCACCTCCCGCCCGGACAGCCGTTGGGCCACGCCCCGCAACCAGGGCATGTCCCGGCTCTGAAGCATCCTCACATAATCATCTGAGACTTGGTCGAGGGCACGGCGCAGTGATGATGGATGTAGTAGCCGTCGCTCGTCGGCCTGGGCCGCATCGAGTTCCTGGGCTGCCGCGTACCCCCACAGGCTGACCAGCGTGCGGGGAGTTATCTGTCCGTTCCCGTCACGCAGGTGATCCAGAATCCAGGTAAACGTGCGCCCTTTTTTGATCGTCTTACCCATATAAGCCCCGGCGACCCGCTCGACGAAGGGGCGTGCGTCCTCGACGTTGCGCAGGCGTGGGATCCAGCCCAATTGTTCGTCCCGCTCGAAAATGATCCCGGCATCCTGACAGTAAGCACGCCAGGCGTCGCTGCTGTTGGCAATCCGTTTGATGAGCATAGCGTACAGATCACGGTCGCTCCAGGTCAGTTCCAGGCGATTATTGGCCAGTTTGGCGAAGTTGGCCGTGGAGATGTGCGTGTTAGCGAACAGATCGGAACGCAGGAAGATTTTGGCCCGTAAGCGTCGCCAGCGGCGCGTGTAGTCGGCCCAGAAAGTCAGCAGGCCACGAATCAACGTGGTCATCAACTCCCAATCCGCTCCCCCCAGAGTGTCCAACTCGTCATAATTGACGAAAATCCAGCGGTCCTCGCGCTCCAGCAGAGTGTCCAGGTCGTCCAGGGCCTTGATGACTTGGATGCGCCGGGCTTGCAAGGCGTTGTAGATCTGTCCGACTTCTATGCCCGACGGTTCGAACAGAGCCCGCATCGCCTCCATTTCCGGCAGCCTCTCCCGTAGCAAACGGGCGAGGTAAGCCAGCCACAGGTCGGCCACGCTCTGCGCGTCGGAATGTTGGGGGACGAAACGGCGCAGTGTCCCCACGTCGGGGAAGTCTTTACCCATCGGGTAACCGGCTAACCATTCGGCACTCTGTTTGGACAGTTGGTTGAGGAAAAGGTCGCGTCCGAACATCCTGCGGACGACCTGGGCCTGCAATTGACGCTCGACGGCGGCCTTGAAGAGCATCGTTTTGCCCGCACCGTGATACCCGATGACCAGGTTGATGTCGGGGTCGAAGACGTACAAATGTTCGGCCACCGGATAAAAAGCGCGGCGAAACTGCTCCCCGCTTTCCATTTCGGCGTTGGAAGCACGGCCTACTTTATGCAATTCGGTGAGGAGTCTATGACGGTCGGCGGGTGTCAGTGCGTCCATCGGGGTCACTCGTGAAACCGGGCAACAATCCGCCGCTCGAGTTCCCGGTAATCTTGGGCCTGTAGCCCGTAGCGAGTCAGTTCCACCAGGTTGGTGAAAAAGGCAATTTGCTCGCTGTAGAGCAAAGACACGGGCACGTGCGGCGCGTCGCGGCTGTCCATATCACGGAGGTACCAAAAGGTGTCCTCATCAGGATCGTCAGGGTCAGGCAGGTAGTATTCCTGCTCGAATATCTCTACAGCGCGGCGCAGGAACTCTCTCCTCGCCAGCGCGGCTGTCTGGGGATTGGCCGGTACCATGCTGTGAATCAGCAGACAGTCCTCTTGCGGCAGATTGCGCTCGGCCCGCGCCGCGCCCAGCCGCCGAACCGCCAGCCGCAATCCGGCCCAACTGGCGTCGGATGTCCCTCCGAAAAGCAGGTTGAGATGAGCCAGTCCCCCCAGGGCGAAGCCGGCGGCTTCGGAAATTCCGGCGCGGGCGTCGAGCAGGATCCAATCCGGGCGCAGTTGAGCGCGGATTTGCAACAGCAGTGTTTCCAGAGGGTGCTTTCCCTCCGTAGGCGGGGTGAAGTCCAGGCGAGATAGTTTGACAGGGTAAGAGGCGTCGAGACGGCCAGCCGGGAAGACCAGGATAGCACCGGTTCCGATTACATCTGGATTGCCGACTCGGTAGTAGTAATCCCGCAGGTCGAGAGATTGGCCTACCAGGGGCTGCTCCAACCAGTAATCCACCACGCCAAACTGCACGGCGGCAGATTCGCTCAACAAGATGCCGACTCCCGGCGCGGACAGGTCAAGGTCAACGACTACCACACGTTCGCCCACTTGAGCGCGTTGGGCGGCGAAAATCGCCAGCGCGGTACTGCGCCCGGTGCCGCCTTTGAAAGCGTAGAAAGAGACGATGGGAGGGCTGGCTGCGGTTCGGTCAACCTCCCAGGGAGGTGTCGGCGGATGTTTTAGCCAGACGCTCAGGCTGCGGTGACGTTCGTTGACGCGGATTGTGTTGTCCGCGTCATAAGACACACCCTCTTCCCACAAAGCATCCAGCATCTGGCGGTCAGCGGTCGTCTCTCCGTTCGCAGCGACCCACAGACCGCCCCAGAAAGGGCCGGCCGCAGCCGCAAGCCGCCCTTCGATGTCACTGGATGGTTCCGCGGAGGGCGCGTACCACAGGACGACCCGAATGCGGGCGAAAATGTCCGGCGAGAACACAGCCCGCTCGATTGACTCGCGTTGCAAGAGTGTCTCCAACGTCTGCAAGACCTGTTTCCGGGCCTGGTCGAAATGACGTATCGGCATATCGTTCATCTTATCACCCCATCTAACCACATTTGCTGCACAATATGCCGGTAAATGCGTTCCGCTTCCTGCACCCATTCTTGGGCCTGCGCCCGGTCCAGGTCGCCGGGGGCGTGGTAGCGCATCGTCTCGTGCCATCCGTCGGGTGGCATGGCATACGCGATGGCCGGCGGCGGGTTGGGGATGTAACGCGCCGTGCGGGGACCGCCGCCGGTCGCCAGATCGGCCACTCGACGGCTCAAAGCGCTCAGATCGTGTCCTCTGGTGGGCTCGCGCTCCGCTTGCAACAACGTCTTGAGTGCGCACTCGATGACGTATCCGGCGTGATAGCCGGCGCCATCGTGACGGTCAGCCTCCAAGAGCACCTGGGCATCCTTCAGGTGCTTTTCACTGGCCAGAGGATAGTCATCGCCATTGGGCTGGCGAAAGTTGCTGTTGCTCATCGAAATTCCTCTGTGAGTTAGCAAGACCGGCCGGTGAACCTGAAACGACTACCCCAGCGGTCAAGCCTTACCAATCCCCGGCTGTCAATCCTTCTCCTCCTCCGTCTCCCACGCCAGAGACGCGAGGAAATCCGCCTCCAATCCGGCGACGAAGTGTGCCAGGAGGCGGGCCCCCCGTTCCACATCGCGTATGTCCAACGTCTCCACCGGCTGGTGCATGTACCGCAACGGAATGGAGAGTAAAGCGGTCGGGATGCCCTCCCGTGTCACCTGGATGGCCCAAGCGTCGGTGCCGCTCCGTCCGGGGATCGGGTCGAGTTGGTACTGAATCTCGTGCTCGTCGGCTACCTCCTTCAACCGCTCCACCA
>JALWUZ010000085.1 GCA_027079895.1 Anaerolineae bacterium | reverse complement strand
GCAGCCCTACCGCCGGCTCCGAGACCGGCGTGACGTCGGCCGAGTACGAGAGCCACCTGGACAAGCTGGTGGACAACGCCTTCAACGACACCCAAATGCTCACCACCCCCCGCACCCCCACCTACGACGAACTGCGCCGCCTGTTCGTCTACGCCTACGCGGGACAGGAGATAGACTTCTAGCCCCCCACCCCATCCGACCAACGGGAAAGCCCCCGCTCTCACGAGGCGGGGGCTTTCCTGTCCAGATCGCGTGACGCACCGCGAGCCGCTATCACTCCACGACCGGCTCCTCCCGCGTGCCGAGGAAGATGGACTTCCACACGTTGAAGATCAGAGCCGCGTAAGCGTGAATCGCGCCCAGTACGACGATGAACACCGCCACCAGGAAGTGGACGGCCCGCGTCGAGGCCGCCGGCTCCCCGTAATCGGCCACAAAGAAGTTGAAAATCCGATTGACGAGCCCGAAAGTATCCGGGAACAGCAGAGCCAGTCCCGACAACCCGATGATCACCCACAGCAAGAACCACCCCCACCAAGCCAACACCTCGGTAGGGACGATCTTCTCGACATAATCCCCGGCCTGCGGGTCGTACTTGATGGGCTCATGCACCTTCTTGCCCGTCAGGAAAGAGCGAATCTCCTGGACGAAGAAGTCGAGAGCGTAGCCGATACGGGACAGGCGGAACCAGTCGTACTCCCGGCTCATCACGAAGTAGTAGAGGAAAAAGACGACCGTCCCCAGCCATGCCAATCCGAACACGATGTGGAATGGTCGCGCCGTGCCGCGCTGAATGCCGAACAGAGTGAAATCCTCACTGAGGCTAAAACCGGTGATTAGCAGGACGAGCATCTCCACCACGATGAGCCAGTGGAGAACGATGAAGAACTTGGAATGACGGACTACCGTCAACCTTTTAACCTTCTTTTTCATCTTTCTCCCCCTTACCCCGGAGGCTGCTCACCGCCAAATGAGAGCCGATACCGGCGACCGTCCCAATGGCAGCGGCCCCGGCCCAGGTGTTCACCCCCACACCGAAGGCCGTCCGCAGTTTGGCCTCATCCTCATGGGGACGCAAGTCGTTGTGACAAGTCTCGCACTCCATCATCCCCCGCGAGAACTGCCCGGCCTCGTAATCCTTCCCCTTGTAGTGACACGTCCGGCACTCGGCGGTATCCTGGCTGAACGTGAAGGGATACACGGAATCTTTGTCGCCGCGCAGCCCGGCGTTGAGCAACTCGACCGCTTTGGCGGCCATATCGCCGGTGACGCGGGCGCACCGCTCGGAGCGTTCGCTCGACCCACTGGCGTAACCGGAGGCGACACACCACTTGGCGACGCTCAAATGGCAGAGCACCGAACCGCTGGCGTTTTGCGGCAGGTCCTTATCCGACTTGTACTTGGGGACGAAGAACTCATGATTCACGGCGTACTGATTGCTGGTCTCCGTGGGCAATTCGGTCTCCTCGTAGTACCTGAGCAGCCTCTTGATGGTATCCTGAGCCTCCTCCCATTCGCTCACCATCGTAATGGCAGCGGCCGGGCCATTCACCGCCCCGCAGAGACTCCCCCAGGCTACCACGCCGCCGAACCCGAACTGCATAGGGACCTGGATGTGCTCCTTGTTGGTCACGGCCTCGATCACCGCCTCCCGGGTTGGAATGGGGACGAGGTTGTACGGGCCGCCCAACTTCTCCCGCAACGAGACCATAATCGCCCAGAACGAGCCCCCGGCGCACTCGAAACCGTAGTACCCCAGATGGCCGAGTTTCCTCACGTCCTCCGGGTCGAGTTCCACGTACTCCCAGGGCAACGGCGGCGCCTCCTCCGGCGTGGACGAGCGGGCAGGAGAAGCCTGCACCGCTCTAGGGAACCCCAAGAGCCCCAGCCCCGACGCAGCCAACAGACCTTTTAGGAAATCCCTCCTTCTCATCCCTTACCTCCTAGAATTATGGTATAATGTTATCGGCCTCACAACACCTCGAAGCCGACGCAGCAAATTGCGCCAACGGCGGCAGAAACATGCTGCCATTATAGCATAATGATTCCCCGACAGATATACAACTTGCATATAGAGCCATAGACCGAAGTTATCACTCCACACCTGCAAGCCGCAGGACAAAGACCATCACCGGGAGGAATGATGAACATCCTTCACCTCAAAGCGTTCTACACCGTAGCCAAAGAGGGCTCGTTTACCGGAGCAGCCCGTCGGCTCTTTGTGAGCCAGCCCAGCCTCTCCAAACAAGTCCAGGCCTTGGAAGCGGAACTGGGCGTTCTGCTGTTGGAAAGACACGGACGCGGAGTGCATCCCACCGAAGCCGGCGCGGCCCTGCTCCAGTACGCCGAAAGGGTCTTCCTGCTGCTTCGGGAGGCCGAGGACTCTATGTGCGCCTACAGAGGGTTGGAAAAAGGCCAACTTGCCATTGGAGCCAGCCCGACGCTGGGGATTTACACCCTGCCGGCGGCTATCTACCACTTCCACCGTCGCCATCCGGGCCTGTACATTCGCGTCTTCGTGGGCACCACCCCGCAGGTAGTGGATATGATTCTAGCCAACGAACTGAACATCGGCCTGGTGGAAGGGGAACTGAAACACCCCGATAGCCTCAGCGTCGAAATTCTACGGGAAGAGGAACTGGCGGTCATCGTGTCGCCCCGGCACCCCTGGCGCAAGCGCGACGAGGTCACGCCGGAGGAACTGGCCCAGGCGGACTTCATCAACCGCGAGATAGGGTCGAGAACCCGGGAACTCTACGAGACGACACTGGCGCGGCTGGGAGTAGAACTCAACTCGATGGTGGAACTTTCCAGTTCGGAGGCGATCAAGAACTGCGTGAAGACCGGATGGGGGGTGGCGATTGTATCCCGCTCGCTGGTGGAGGAAGACATCCGGGCCGGGAGATTGTACGCCCTGCGGATCAAGGGGGCACCCCTCAAACGCTCCGTCAAACTCATCCGCCGCGTCGGTCGAAAGATGTGCCCGGCCGGCAAAGCGTTCGTCAAATACCTCCGGGCCTCCATGCCGCCGCCGCCGACGGAATGAAGCCGACGCGATGGAACAGAAAAGCCCCCGTTTCCGCGGAAACGGGGGCTTTCTGTGATCTACCTACCGTTTAGTAATTGCGCATTACCAGCGGCAAGTAGATACTGTTGCCGAGAGAGACGTTCACCGGGACGTAGATCTCACCGACAACCTCGTCGTTGTGCATCACCTTGAGCACGCCGTAGTAGTGACGCCCACCCTGCAACCCTGTGGCATCCAGGGTGAGTGTCAGGTTCTGGCTGCTGTGAGGCGGCACTGTACCGGAGGACGGCGAGACAGACATCCACGGAGCATTGGCCTGGATGTCGGTGTAGACCAACTCACCCGCGCCGTTGTTGATCAACAACAGCGTGTGCGTGAGCGTCTCACCTTCGCGCATCGTATCCGCGATCTCGCCCGGCGTCAGTTCAACGCACGGCGCATCCAGGTTCAGGTCGAAGTCCGCCGTCGTCGTGCTCCCGTCGTTGTTGACCTCGACACCGCCACGGACCTCCTCCACGTAGCCGGGGGCGGCGACCGTCAGCGTGTACGGATTGCCGCTCGCGTCCAGCCAGATGGAGTAGTCGCCGTTGGCGTCGGTCACTGCATTCCACAGGGAGCCGTCGGCGCCTTCGATCCAGATCTCCACCGCGGACAGCGTCTCACTGGTCGCATCGCAGTGGCCCCAACCGACCACCGTACCCGCCAGTTTCCCGGCGGCCCGGCTGACCGTCATCGTGACCGGCACGACGAAGTTCGGATGGAGCGGGTCATTGGTAGCGATCAGGATCTGCCCCTGGTAGACACCCGGTTCGTAGACCTCAGGCACACCGGCGTCCAGCGTGACCGTGACGGCAGCGGAGCCGGCCGGCAGCGCCTCCACCTCATCATCCGACAGCGACAGCCACGGAATGTCAACCGTCTGGCAATCCGTGCCCTCGCCGGGGAAGGCGAAGCAGATCGCCGTGTCGTCCGCCGGAATCGGGACGTAGTTCAGGCCGTCCAGACCCAACTCGTTCTCGATACCGGTGCCCACGCCGTGCGTGTCTCCGACGTCCGCGAACTGCATCAGGATGTTGCCGGTGCGGAAGAGGATGACCTCCCACGTGCCGGCCTGGCTGCCGTCGGCGAACTCGAAGCCGTCGTACTGGACGACGAAGCAGGCCGACGAAGAGACACCCTGATTGTACGGGCAGTCGTCGAAGGACTGGTAGTACACCGTACCGGGCTGCAGGTCACTCCACATCGAGGCGATGATGTTGTTGGGCAACGCCGGATCCGGGATGGCGTCCGGGCTCAGGTCGGTGGACCCGCCCCCGAAGGAGAAGAGCCCGTTGCTGCTGACGAAGACCGAGTCGTAGGTGTTTTCGTAGAAGCGGAAACCGAACCCGATTTCCAACTCGGCGAAGTCATCGTCGCCCAGCGCGAGCGGCGTCCCGAAGTCGGAGATGTCCACGAAGTTGTACTGCGGCCCGTTGGGCTCGTTGGAGTCGGCGTACCGATAGCCGAAGCCATCGGGGCCACCGGCGGCCGTCGGACGTTGCGGCGTGAAGCCCACATTCTCCTCGAAGAACTGGGCGGTCGCCGTCACCAGGCCGCTGTTGTCCAGAGCGAGCACGTAATCCTGGCTCGACCCTTGCGGCAGCGTGACCGCGATACCGGCCGGCGTGACGCTGACGCACGGGTTCGGCTCACGCAGCGTGAAGTCGGCCGTGATCGTCTCCGAGCCGGTGATGACCACGCCGAGCATCTCGCCATCCTCGTAACCGGGGTAGGTCACGTAGATGTTGAGCGGCCCCCAGGCCTCATCCAGCCAGTAGGAGAACGTGCCGTTGACATCGGTGGTGAGAGTGAACGGCAGAGCGGCGGAGCCTTGCGCTGCTAGAATCACTTGCGCATCCTCCAGCGGCACCGGGTTCTGGCCGCAGCCGTCCACGCCCATGACCGTGCCCTGGACGTGAGCCCAGGTGTCCGGCGCGATGACGGTCATCGTGACGGGGATCGCCATGGAATCGCTGATGGGATCGTCACTGTTGAGCCTCAACACGCCGTAGTACTCACCGGGCTGCTCCACCTCCGGCACGCCGGCGTCGAAGACGGCGTCCACGACGAACGCGCTGTCCGGCCCGGTGATGCCGTTGGTCGGCACTTCGGTCAGCCAGGGGATACCGGCCCCACCACCAGCACCGCAGCCCGCGCCGGGGTAGGCGAAGCAGATCGCCAGCCCATCGGACAGGGAAGCGGTGTTGTAGGAGTACTGCAAGCCGGTGGCCGTGTCGCCCTGGATACCGACCGTCGCGCTCCCGCCGTAGTCGTAGGTGCCACTCCCGAAGGAGACATCCTGATACTGCATCAGTATGCTGCCGTTGGGGTACAGGATGACCTCCCACGTGCCGTAGTCGGGAGTGCCATACCGCCGGACGTGGTAGAACTCGATGATGAACCGGCTGCCATCGTACTGGTAGTACACATCACCGTCCACTACCAGGTCATCCCAGAAGGTGGCGATGAAGGTGTACACACCGTAGGAGTTGGAGCCGGGGATAACGGTGTTGCCCAGTCCGAGGTAATCGTCCTCGAAGTAGACGGTGCCGTTGGAGCCGAAGGCCAACTGGGTGTAGTCGGTGCCGTAGAAGTTGAAGGCGAAGGGCAGGTCAATCGGCCAGGCATAGCTATCGTCAATGCCGGCCAGCCCGGACGAAACGCCACTGCCACCTTCCGGCGGCGCGATCTCGACCCAGTCGTAGGCCGGCCCGCCGGGCTCGTTGGAGTCCATGAAGGTGTAGCCGAAGGGATCCGGCCCACCGCTGAGATCCGGCCCGGCCGACTCGCCCGTGCTCGCGTCGGCGGCCTTATCCTCGCCGACGACGTACACCTGCGGCGTGTGCTGCGCCCAAGCCGGGACGAACTCGTAACCGCTCTCCTCCTCCAACCCCCACGTCAGTGTGACGGCGCCGGTGTTGGTGATGGAGAACGGAACGGTGTCGGTCATCCCCAACTCGACCACGGCGGAGATACCGGACGGCTCGACGCCCGCGCACGGCTCGAGAGCCCGGAGCGTGAAGTTGGCGGTCGTCGTCGCGGAACCGGTGATGACCACGTTGTACATCTCGCCATCCTCGTAACCCGGGTAGGTGACGAAGATGTTGAGCGGCCCCCAGACCTCGTCCAGCCAGTAGGAGTACGACCCGCTGGCATCAGTCGTCGTTGTGAATGTGACCGGCAAGGCAGCCGAGCCCAGCGGCACGAGGACCACTTGCGCACCCTCTAGCGGCACGGGGTCCTGGCCGCAGCCGTTCACGCCGAAGACGTCACCGGTGACATACGCCCAGTCGCTCGGCAGAGTGACGTGCATCGTCACCGGGATGGTGGCCTGCGGATGGGACGGGTCATCGGTCTCGACGAGCAACGTGGCGTAGTAGTCGCCCGGCGCGTCCACCTGACCGGCGTCGAAGCCGACGTTGGTCGTGGAGTCGCTGCCCGGAGCGGCGGTGCCGGCATCAGGGGCGACGGAGAGCCACGGTACAACCATGGTCAACTTCACATCGTCAATGTGCCAGAACCAGGCGGTGCTGCTCGTCGCGCTGTACCGCCAGCGCAGGATGACCGTCTGGCCGGTGTAGGCCGAGAGGTCTTCGGTCTCGAAGGTGCCGCCGAAGGGGTCATCGGTGGTCTGGTAGCGCAGGTTCGTCCAGGTCGCGCCGCCGTCGGTGCTGATGTCCAGCCACATATCGCCATTGCCGGCGTAGTCCTGGAAGTTGCTGGCGTAGGTGAGGATGGTGTCACCGGGCAGGAAGACCGGCGGCGACCACAGTTCGGTATCCCAGGCCGCGCCGGAGAGATAAGCGTGCGCGGCGGCGGAGTAACCACTGCCGAAGGCAGCCTGGTTACCCACACCGAAGTAGTCGTTCCGATGCCACATCATCCCCGTACCGGCGTTGTCGTACACCGTCCAGCCGGCGGGCGGGAACGCGCCCTCGAAGTCCTCGCTCAACAGAGGCAGCAGGCCGACGTTCCAGTTCATATCACCCAGGCCGCTGTTGGTCAGGGTCATCGGAACGGTTTCGGTCATGCCCATGTTGACGGTGACTTCGATCGCCTTCGGGTTCAGGTCGCTGAAGCACGGCCCGACCCAGTGCAGGTAGAAGTCCTGCGTCGCCCCGCTCGCGGTGATGGTGACGACGGCGGAGTCAGCGACGTGGTCGCCCTCGGCGACGGTGACGGTGTAGGTGTCGGGCGGCAGCCAGTAACTGTACGCGCCGTCAGCGCCGGTGGTCAGCGCGGCTATGGTGCCGGAGATGTTGGCGATGGTGACATCCGCCCCTTCCAGCGTGGCCGTGTTCACGTCGCAGGCTCCCAGGCTGTAGACGACGCCGCTCAACTCGCCCCAGGTGGGGTCGGGGTTGACGGTCAGCGTGACCGGCACGTTCATCTCGTAGGTGCCGTCCGTGACTTGCAGGATGGCGACGTAGTCGCCCGGCTGGGTGATCTCCGGCACGCCGGCGTCCAGGGTGACAGCGGCGTTCGATTCGCCGGTGTCCGGCAAGGCCTCGCCGGAGGTCGGATCCTCACTCATCCAGGTGACGGGATCCACCTCCGCCACCAGCACGTCGTCCACCTCCCAGAACCAGTCCCACCCAGCGGCGGTGTACCGGAAGCGGATGATGACGCTCGGTTCGCCGGCGTAAGCGGAGAGATCTATGGTCTCCTGGTGCGGGCCGTTCACGTCGCTGGTGTAGTGGAGCAGGTTGGTCCAGTTCGCCCCGCCATCGGTGCTGATGTCCACGTAGGCATGGTCATCGCCCCAGACCCAGAACTGCGTCCAGAAGGAGAGGCTGGGAGCGGAGGCGCCGGATAGATCTATCGCCGGCGTCCACATCTCGGTGTCCATCGCTTCCCCACACCAGTCGGAGTCGGCATCGGCCGCATTGCCGGTGCCGCCGGTGTAGTTGGCGCGTCCAGTCGTCGCCGTGGATTCCCACATACAGGAGGTTGTGCTCGAGGTGATACTCTCAGTGATGTGCCAGCCGGCGGGCGGCCAGGACTCGAAGTCCTCGCTCAAGTAGGGGATGACTCCCGGCGCGCCGCTGACGTCATCACCCAGGTTCTGCTCGACGAACGCCCAACTGTAGGTGACAGCACCGGTGTTGTAGATGGAGATGGGCACGGTGGTGCTCATGCCCCAGTCCACCGTCTCGTGGATGGCGAGCGGTGCGACCGCCGGGCAAGGCGCCAGGTAGCGCAGGCCGAAGTCCTGCCCCACGACGGCGTTGCCGCTGAGGTTGACGACCGCCATCCCGACCTCGTACTGCGGGCCGGCGTCCACGGTGACGGTGTAGGG
>JALWUZ010000084.1 GCA_027079895.1 Anaerolineae bacterium | reverse complement strand
GGCAGGTGCTCGAATCCCAGCAAGCGGCGCAGGACGTGAATCAGCACCCAGGCTTTGACGTACTCGCCGACGGACTGGCTCAACTTGAGTTCCTGGGACCACTCGACGTTGTACCCCTCGTCCTCCATGTCAATGCAGGGGCGGGGGATCTCCAACTCGTCCATAATCTGGACGGTCTTCAGTTCGATGAACCGTCCGCCGGAGAGCCAGGCGGCGACGATGTTCTGGGCCAACTGGGTGTGGGGGCCTGCGCCGGGGCCGATTGGGGTCGCCAGGTGATGGCCGAAGATGGCCGTGCTGTAGGGCTCATCGCCGGAAGGGGTGTAGAACAGGGAGCGATGAATGCCGAAGATGGATTCGCGCTCCTCGAATTCGGTCAGAATCCAGTCGAGGAGCACCGGGAACGGTTGGACGCGCATTATATCGGACATAGATTTTCCTCCTTACAGGGCCCGGCGCACTCGCCAGGCGTTTTCTCGTTTCGGCACCAATTCCAGCCCCAGGTCGCGGAGCGCGGCTTCGAGGGTCTGGAGGAACCGCTGACGGGATTTGGCCCCCAGTACCATCCGCACCTGGGTTCCGTCGTTCAGGGGGATGTTCACCGTCTGGTTGAGGCCGTACTTCTGCATCTCGACGCCGGTCAGTTCGCGCAGGGCGATTTCCTGACGGCGGGTGCCCAGCAGTTTCAACTTCCGCAACCCCGTGCGGGCCAGGATGGAGATGGCGGCGGAGACGCCCGCTATCAGAGTCTCCGAGTCCACCACGATGCGCCGATTGGTGAGGTAGCACATCCCGGTGCGGGTCGCCAGACGGCCTGTCACCAGGGAGACCGGGACTTTGAACAGGAGTTCTTCTCCCGGCTGTAGGGTAAGTTTGGCGTTCATTCGTTGGGCCTCCGTCTGTGGAATGTTGCCACAAGTTTACCACGCCAACGCCATATCAGCAACTATCCCGTGGCCGTTCTTAGGGCTTTTCAACGTTTTAACATTTGACGGGTGGACAAGGTGGTGACTCGGCGATTGAGCCGTCGCATTCGCTGTTGGAGGGCGCTGGGTAGGCGATGGCACTGCCATCGCCTACCCATTTGACCGTAAGCATAAGAACTTTGAAAAGCCCTAGGCCGTTCTGGTCTTCCGCATCGGGGAGCAAGCGAGTCGTGCGATGGGGTGTCGCCGTCCGGGGCTCAAGTCTCTGCGGCGACGATCTTCTGGAGGGAGTCCCGTACCTCCGACGGCAGGGCGCGTGTGACCGGCAGCGAGAGCAGGCGTTCGACCAACGCCGCCAGCCGTTCTCCGGCGGCGGCGCGGTCTACGTAGGCGGCGTAGCGCAACAGGAAGCGGGCGGCATATTCCGTCTCTCCGGCGGCGGTGTAATGCTCCGCCGCTGCCAGAATGTCGCCCTGGTACTCGAAGTGGGCGGCCAGGTTGTGGTGTATGCGGCGCAACGTCCCCGCGCCGGCCACGTCGAGGCAGAAATGCCGTAACGCCGGCGTGATTGCGACCCGTACATCATCCGAGGTCGGCGGGTCAATCCAGCCCAGATCCTGCAAGTGGTAGATCACCAGGCGGGCATCCTCGACCTCCGGGACGGCCTGTTTGATGAGGCCCGGAGAGGCAGGAGCGGCGACGACCGCCAGGGCGATGAGAATCTGCCGCTCGTCCGGCGGGAGGTTTTTGTATCTCTGGTAAAAGTAGCGCGTCAGGTAGCGGTTGCGCAGCGGGTCGGTGGAGAAGTCGGGGGCGTCCTCTGCCAGGCGGGCGTAGTGCTCGATGAGGCGCGGGGTGCCGCCTGTGATTTCGTAGATCTCCTGCTGGCGGGCGTCGTCGAGGTGGAGATGGTGTCGGGAGAATATGGCCCCGGTTATCTCCGGGGCGGCCTGGCCGAGTTGCAGGTAGCCGAACTCCGGCAGGAAGGGGGGTGGGTAGTCGGCGGTGATGAGAAGCCGCAGCCGACTTCCCCCGTCTGAAGCCAGGTGGGCCAGCGCCCTGACCAGGGCCGCGACCCCTTCCCGCTCGTAGAGGTGATGGAGGGCGTCGAGGCAGAGCAGGTAGGGCTGCGGCGCATTCTGCGCGAGAATCTGCACCGCGCGTTCCACGAGGCGGGGGAGTGAAGTGCGCTCGGCGGTGGAGTCCAGGAACTCCAACAGCGGCTGATGGGGCCACCGAGTGGCAGCCAGCCAGAGAATCGTCTGCCCGTCCGGGGCCTCGTAACGGCAATCCACCCAGGCCCGATGGGCGGCGGGGTACTCCGCCGCCCCGACAAAGGAGGCCAGCGTGGACTTCCCGACCCCGCGCCGGCCGACGATGAGCAGCAGCCCGTCCCGGCGCAACCGTTCGCGGGCGCGGCCCGCCTCGCGCCGACGACCGGCAAACGTCGCCGCCGTAGGCCACGAGCGCGGGATGTGTTCCTCTTCCTGACTCATCGCACGGTCTCCGCTCCCGCCCGTCACAAGGAGCGTGTCACTCTTGCCCGGTGTTCATAAGCGTCGCCTCGACCAGACGGACGTATTGGTTCTCGTGGCCTTCAGCGGTGAGGGAGCGGAACTGTGCGAGGCTCTTGTCCAGGTATCGGCGGGCGCGTTCGTCGTCCCCCGCTGCCAGGTAGCGCAGCCCGAAGTAGTAATTGGTGCGGGCCAACTCGTAAGTGTTGTGCTGCTCGAGGTAGTACATTATGGCCTCCCTGAAAGCCCGATCCGCTTCCTGCCAACGCCCCTGCTTGGCGAGAATCAACCCCTGGACCTGCCGGGCCTGGTATTGCAACGGCTTTATCTGACCGTCGCGGGCGGCGGCAAGCGCATTATGCACTTTCTCCTCTGCGGTTTGCAGGGCATCGGGGTCATCGCCCACCGCCAGAGCGTCGGCCAGGGCGATGTCGCGCTCGATCTTCACCAGCGGATGGGCCTCCTCGAAGTATCCCTCGGATTCTTCCCCCAGGTTCAGCAAGGCGTTGAACCGGCATTGCTCGGCCTCGTCCGGGTCTCGACGCGCCAGCGCCAAGTGCGCCCGGTCGCGCCACAGGTAGCCGTACACGACTCGTATCTGAGCCTCGTCGCCACCGCGCTTGGCTGCCCACCGCGCCTTTTCCAATCCCGCCGCCGCTTCCTCCCAACGGCCCTGTTCCAGATGCAGGATGGCGAGGTGGTGGTGGACGTAGAATCTATAGGGGCTGCCGGCGTCTTGCTCCACTATCTCCCTGGCTCTCTCCAACACCACCGCCGCTTCCTTGATCTTGCCCCGTTGGGAGAGTACATCGCCCAGGTTGAGGCGGGCGAGCACCTGCCGTTTCCAGTCATAGATGCGCTCCGCAATCGCCAGCGTCTGACGCAATTCGCTCTCCGCTTTCGCAAGTTCCCCGGAGAGCATATAGACATAAGCAGCGTTGGCGTGGACGTAGGCGATCTCATCGCTTTGGGACAAACCGACCTCGTCGGCCAACTCCTGGGCTTTCTCGACCGCGGCGATGGCGTACTGCGGGTCCTGCTGGTACAAGCCGGAGGCCAGGGCGTAGGATTTCAGGAGATAAGGGGCATTAGCCCGCTTGTCTGCGCTCAGAGCCTCGATGCTCCTCTCCACGCACTCTCTCATCTTGTCCAGGTCGTGCAACTCGTAGTACACGGCCCCTAACTCGTAGCAGAAGCGGCCCAGCAGCGTATGGTCTGGACGAGGAGCCGACAGTAACTCTTCGCGGAGCGGTTCGAGGTACTCCAACGCCTGAGCATAGTTTCGCAAGTTGATGTGTACACGGGCCAATTCCAACCGCGCCTGAATGGAACGGTCGGTGTCCCCGGCTTCGTCGGCGGCTTCCAGGGCCTTTTTGTAGTCAGCAGCGGCGAGTCTGTACCGCCCCAGCCAGTTGCGTAACTGCCCGCGCAGGAGCAGCACGCGGGGCCACACCTCCGGGGAGTCTTCGAAGTGGGTGACTTTCAGCCCTTCCATGACAGCGAGCATCGCGACCGCCTGCCCGGCGGCGAGCAACTCCCGGTAGTGCTCCTCGATGAGGCGGTAGGCCGACACCGGCTCCCCGGCTTGCAGGCGGTGGTAAATTTCCTCAACACGGCTGATGACGCCCTCCCGCTCCGCGTATGCTTCCGCGATGAGGTGGTGACGCTCTTTCGAAGCCTCTGCGCCGAGCATACTGATGAAATATTCCTTCGTTAAATCGTGGACGACAATTTGCTCTATCTCGATGTCGTACAGGAAGCGGGTGTCCGCCAGGGCGCGGATGACGAGTTGAGGTTCCTCCACTAGATGGCCGCGTCGCAGCACCTCCGCCAGCAGCGAGACCTCCGGCGGGCGGCGGAAGAGGGCCGCGGTGGTGAGGACGTTCCTTTCCTCGGCGTTCAAGTTCTTGTACACCTGATTAGTCAGGTAACGCCCCACCACTTGTTCGGGAATAGCCTGGAAGACTCTGAGGATCTCCGTGACCTCCAAAGGCCGGATGTTGAAGACCGAGTCGGCGAAGTAGCGCAGGTATCGTGGGTTGCCGTCCAACCGTTCCCACACCAACTGCGCCAGGGTGCGGCCGCTGCCGTCGCCGACCGGTTCGTCGGCGGGGAACTCCGGCAGATAGTGGAGGATGAGTTTGCGGAAATCCTCCCGGCCCATCCCGCGCAGCACGAGGATGGGGATGGGCAGGTCATCGGGGAACCGCTCGCGGCTCATCAGGAGCAGGCGGGAGGGGCGAATCTGGGTCGCGAACGCCCGGAACAGGCCGAGGATGGCGTCTTTCTCCTGCTCTGAGGCATGCAGGACGTGGTGGGCATTGTCGAAGCAGAGGAGATAGTCCTGCCCGCTGAAGGCGTTGACGAGGGCCGTCTGGAGTCGGGCTGCGTCTATAGCCCCTCCTGCTTGTGACTGGGCCTGAAGCAAGTGGAGGATGTCGGCGTCGCCGCGCTGGGCCAGGAAATAGGCCAGTCTCCAGGAGACGGAACGGAAATCCGCCGTGTCCGGCGTGAAGTCGTGCCAGAGGATATCCTCTTTCGGGTACAAGACCTGGGCTACCTGGTAGCGGCCGAGTACGGTCTTGCCCACGCCCGGCGCGCCGACGATGAGCGAGCGGCCGTCGGTCATCAGTTGGGCACGGACTATTTCGGCTTCGGCGCGCGCGACAGTTTCCTCGATGTATTGGAATCGCCTGAGAGGGTGATCTGGTGGAGCCAGGCGGGCAAGTTTCGCGGCAATATTCTCGTAAGCCTTTACCAGGTCTGTGGCATAGACGGCGTCGGGAGTACGAGCGGCTATTTCTTCCTCATAGGCATAGCGCGGTATGTAGGGAATCCTGTCTTTCCATGACTCCTCCAGCGGATACGCGAGGGGAAGGCGGTCGAGTTCACCAATGGAACGTTCCCTGAACATCTCGATCCTGTCCGACTCGCCGAGTTCGATCCTGGCGGGGAGCACAACGACCTTTAGGGGACGGTCGGGAGGACGTACAGATTTCACCTTCTGCGATGTGAACCTCTGGGCCATCTTGCGCGTCCCGATCAAGTTCTGTTCGTTCGTGGTGAAGAGCATAACCACGACATCGGCCAGTTGGTAGGTGCAAATGCCGGAGATCTCGGTCACACCGGTGCGGCTGTCTATCAGCACGACGTCGGCCATCTCCTCGAAGCGGCGACGCAGCCACTCGAAATACTGCTCGCCGGCCCAGTTCTGATAGAAATCCTCCCAATCGAAAGAAAGCACCTTGGCGCCATACGTAGAAAAATGCTCTTTATCACGACGGCCGGCTGTGAGCAGCCAGAGGGGCTTGCTTCCCCGTTCCCTTTTCGGGTCAACGTCTACGACATAGTCCCGGGGTTTGGCGAACGGCCACTCTTTCTCGTCTGGCGGGAAGTCCAATTTTTTGGTCATCTGGCGCCGATAGTCGAGAATCAGGTCCAACACCCCCCGCCGCTCGTCCAATTGTCCCCCGTTTGTCTTGTTGCCCTGCGGGTCTGTTAGTTCGTCAGCGGCGAAGTAGCGGTCCAGGCCAGGAGCCTCGAGATCCCAGTCCACCATCAAGACCTCTAATCCCTGCTGGTGGTAGATCTCGGCGATATTGGCCAGGGCCATTGTGCGCCCCACGCCGCCTTTGTAGGAATAGAAGGTGTAAATCATAGTTCACCGCTGTCACCAAATATTATACCGCCGGTTCCTAGTCCTTCTCCCAACTTGCCTTCCATCGCTTTTATGTTCTCCTCATCAGCTTTGACGACGGGGATGACATGTGGTATTGTCCTGTGAAGCCAGCGTCGGAGCGAGCGCAGCCCACTGATGCCGATTTCGCACTCCGGATCCTCCTTCTCGGGTAGGGTATGGTCAAAAAGATAATCAAACATCCGGGAGAACTGCTGCTCAATGTGCTTTTTGATTCGTCCGTTGATAGAAAGAGCGAAGGCGTCGAATGGTGACAATGTGAACACGGGGACCTTTTTCTCGTGTGTCAGTCCTGAGGCGTCCAACTTCTCCCTGATGTTGGTATGGAACAAAGAAATGGCATCTATGATGACAATGCCACCAAAGGCCGCCAACTTGTTCCAAGTTGCCCTCCTGACTTTTCCATCCTTGGCAAAAACTCTGTCGGAGTAAGAAATGGGTTTGACCGTTGGCTTAACGGCGGCGGCGACATTGAGCACCTCCTGCCATATAGAACTTTCTTGACCAAGCGGTCGCCAATCGTCACGCCGTTTACCGTATTGTTCGACCCAATTGGTGATTCCTATGTCTGCCAATTCACGCTCAAACTCTCGAAATAGTTCAAGCTCTTGCGGGGAGAAACCTGCTCCCTTCTTTAATGCCTTCGCTTCCTCCTTGGTCATAGCGGCGATGACGAAAAGCACCGAACCCGGCCACTGAATGTCAGGACGTAGTTCTTTGCCCACTCGCACAAGTTCAAGGAGTTGCTCTCTGCGAGCCAGGTGTTCGATTAAACTCACCGCCTTGGCAACTTTACCTTCACCTCGTAGGTTGTCGTAGTCTATCTCCAAATGGAGAGCGATCTTGTGCAGTCCATCGGCGTTGAAGCGTTCTTGGAGTATTTTGAGTAGTTCAACACGTAGTTTGCTTTGCTCTCTTTGTGAAGGCATTACAGCAGCCTCCCCTTGTTCAAAATCGGATAGAGCTAACCGTCCGCTACGTCCGGCCACCGGATGTCCGGGCGTAATTCTCTGCCCACCCGCACTAGTTCAGGGAGTCGCTCCCTGTGAACGAGGTACTCGATTAAACTCACAGCCTTGGCAGTTTTGCTCTCACCTCGCAGATCGTCATAGTCTATCCCCAAACGGAAAGCGATCTCACGTAGTCCCTCTGCGTCGAAGCGTGTCTTGAGTATTTCGAGTAATTTAACGCGCATAGATTCTGCCTCCTTTACGTGTAATGGTTGTGTCCCAGATACTGGTGGTGGTGCGGTTGGCTCATTCAACCTTTCCATCGTCGCCTCGACCAGACGGACGTACTGGTTCTCGTGGCCTTCGGCGGTGAGGGAGCGGAATAACTCCAAACTCCGTCCCCACATCGCGCGTGCCTCTTCTGTCCGCCCCTCCGCTTGATACCGCCAGCCCCAGTGGTAGTACGTCCTACCCAACTCGTACTCGTTCCCGGCCCCCTCGAAATGCATCTCGGCCTGCTCATACGCTTCCTCCGCCTGCTCCCACTCCTCACGCCCCGTCCTGAACACCGCTACAGACTGCCAGATTTCCCCCCCGAAGTACTCCTGCGCTTCCTCATCCCCCAGAATCTCCTCGCTCAACGTCTGGGCCGTATCCCAATGCTCCCTCAGCAGCCCCGCTACCTCCACCATCATTATCTTCCGTTCCAAAACGTTGTCCGGATCCGCCTGCCCCTCTCCATACCTCTCAGGAGCCCGTTCTATGTCCTCGATCACCTCCAAGTAACGGTAAGATTTAGACCATTGCCTCCGCGCTTCCATCTCGTCCCCTTGTGCCCGTTCCCACAACCCCCGCTCGCGTAACAGATTGGCGTACCACAGACGCCAGAGGACGTGTTCGTCAGCCGACCCTGCTCCTCTCCGTATCCGCTCCCAGTATGTCTCCGCCTCCTCCCACCGACCTTCCGCCTGCAACAGGATTATCAAATTGTATGTGATCCACACCCAGTAGGCGTTCCCGGTTCGGTAGGCCATCTCCGCCGCGCGGCTCAGATGCTCTTCCGCCTCCTTCCAATTCTCATGTCCCGCATTGTACATCACCTGCCCTAGGTTGGATAGGTCCCCGACCAGTCGGTCCACCTCACCAATCCGTTCGGCGATGGAGATGGCCCGCTTGGTGTATTCCACTGCCCTCTCGATCGCTCCACGTCTCAGATAGTACTGCCCGCCACGGGAATACAGCAGGGCCACCTCCAACGAGTCGGGCCATTGCTCCCCTTGAACCCGGCGCTCGATTCTCTCCAACAATCGCTCGGCTTCGTCCTGTTTTCCCAGGAATGTATAGACTTCCACCAACAAGGCATAGGCTTTCACGAGCGTCTGGCGATCGCCGGCCCGGTCGAGAGGGGATAAACTCTCCTGAAGGTACTTCTGGGCCTGGGGCATGTCCCTGAGCCGGAGATGCACTTCCCCCAGCGTGCAGTACAGCGTTCCGCGCAGACGCAGCGTCAGGGCCGGCCCCTGCTCGTGCAACAGGTCTTCCAGAGTGTCCCGCGCACTGTCGTAGCGTCCCCACACTAGATAGTCTCTTCCGATCTCCAGCAGGATTTCTGTGGGCAACTGCGGGTCGGCGACACGCTCTCGGGCCAACCTTTCGGCCGATAAATGGGTCTCGACCGCCGCCTCATAGCGCCCCAAATAACGCAACAGATTCCCGCGCAGGAACAGCACGCGAGGCCACATCTCCGGGAAGTCTTCGAAGTGGGTGACTTTCAGCCCTTCCATAACAGCGAGCATCGCGACCGCCTGCCCGGCGGCGAGCAACTCCTGGTAGTGCTCTTCGATGAGGCGGTAGACCGATACCGGCTCCTTGGCTTGCAGGCGGTGGTAAGTTTCTTCCACTCGGCTGATGACGCCCTCCCGCTCCGCGTATGCTTCCGCGATGAGATGGTGACGCTCTTTCGAAGCCTCTGCGCCGAGCATACTGATGAAATATTCCTTCGTTAAATCGTGGACGACAATTCGTCCTCCTGTGATGTCGTACGGGAAGCGGGTGTCCGCCAGGGCGCGGATGACGAGTTGAGGCTCCTCCACCAGATGACCGCGTCGCAGCACCTCCGCCAGCAGCGAGACCTCCGGCGGGCGGCGGAAGAGGGCCACAGTGGTGAGGACGTTCCTTTCCTCGGCGTTCATGGTCTTGTACACCTGATGGGTCAGATAACGCCCCACGTTTTGTTCGGGAATATCCCGGAGGACTTTGAGGATCCCCGCGACCTCCAAAGGCTGGATGTTGGCGACCAAGTCGGCGAAGTAGCGCAAGTACTGTGGGTTGCCGTCCAGCCGTTCCCATACCAATTGCGCCAGGGTGCGTCCGCTACCGTCGCCGACCGGTTCGTCGGCGGGGAACTCCGGCAGGTAATGGAGGATGAGTTTGCGGAAATCATCCTGGCCCATCCCGCGCAGCGTGAGGTCGGGGATGGGCAGGTCATCGGGAAACCGCTCGCGGCTCATCAGGAGCAGGCGGGAGGGGCGAATCTGGGTCGCGAACGTCCGGAACAGGCCGAGGATGGCGTTCTTCTCCTGTTCTGGAACGTGCAGGACGTGGTGGGCGTTGTCGAAGCAGAGGAGATAGTCTCGCCCGCTGAAGGCGTTGACGAGGGCTGTCTGAAGCCGTGCCGCGTCTATAGCCTTTCCTTCTTGTGACCGGGCCTGAAGCAAGTTGAGGATGTCGGCGTCGCCGCGCTGGGCCAGGAAATCGGCCAGTTTCCAGGAGACGGACTGGAAATCCGCCGTGTCCGGTGTGAAGTCGTACCAGAAGATATCCTCTTCCGGGTACAAGGCCTGGGCCACCTGGGCGCCGAGTACGGTCTTGCCCACGCCCGGCGCGCCGACGATGAGCAAGCGGCCGTCGGTCCTCAGTTGGGCACGGGCTATTTCGGCTTCGGCACGCGCGACGGTTCCCTCGATATTAGGGACACTGATTGTGATTAGAAGTTGTGGCGAAGGTTGGAATCGAGGTATTGCGGCGGGCGGCGGGGCTTCCGGTGAGAGCCATTGGAGTGAGACGTCGGGGAGTTTCCTCTGGAACAAGTCGGCGATTTTCGCCACCGGGATCGCAAAGGCGGCTCTGATGGTGCTCGCTTCCTTACCCTCTATCGAAGCACGCACCATCCCTACGACGCCTTGCAGATCCTTATCCCATAACGGGGCACCACTGAATCCTCGGGTGATACGCGGCCCAGTTTCCTCCCCTGTGAGTTGCCACTTTCCTTCAGGATCTTTCTTGCCTATGGCCCCCTTAGACCAGAGCCAACTCCTTTCTCCAGTCCTTGAATCTTCGTATGGTACACCGATAGTCTCGAACCGGTGGTCTTCTAGGTCTTTTCCTTGAATCACAGGTGCAGGCGTACTCCCGGCGACCACCGCGTCGAGTTTCAGTATCGCGATGTCGTCTTGTCCCTTCCCTAGGCTGGGATGACTCAGGGCGACGACCGTCGCTTGGAGACCGTCCGGCGCGCCATCCACGTAGGGAAAGTCCAGGGAAACGGCCATCTCGTGCAAACTTGCATAATCCTCGCCCCCCGACGCTGCCCTGACCACGTGAGCACACGTGACCACATGTTGCTCTCCCATCAGGAAGCCCATCCCCGCCACCGTCCCATTACTCCTGTGAATCTGAGCGATGGAATGTTTGAAAGAGTGCCACCTAGCGGGGTTTCTTGGTGCTTGTCTGGTGGGTGGCTGTCCATAATAGACTGCCACATTCACGTTGTTGCCGATGATGTTATGATCGCCGGGTACCAGATTGCTCCCCTCAACATTGCCCTTGACTTCAATATGTTGATCACTCATTGATTCTTCCCCCATCAAATGTCGAATTTAGCTGCTCACCGCCAGAGTCGCGGAGGGCGCCGGAGAGTGACGGAACGACAAGCCTCCGTGCCCTCCGTGACTCAGAGGTGTTCGAGGACGATGCACAGTCAGGGATGTCCTCCCGCTGCGGAATTGCTAACTGCCGGCCGGCTTGGATGACGGTCTTCGCCACGTCATCGAGACGGCGATATTGGCCTCGGCGCTGGCAGAGGCCAGGATCGTTCCGGCCTTAGCGTCCAGTTTGAGGCCGAACTCCACTTCTATCTCGTCCGGGGGTTCGCTCAGGCCCTTTAACTTGTTGATGACCGCCTGAGCGACAGGACGGATCTTCCCCAGGGCCTCCTCAAAAGTCTGTTGCACATTGCGTATGACCTCGCCAGGGGCGGCGGCCTCCACCATGCCTTCCGGCTCCTCGCCTTCTATCTCCACGAGGATGGTGTCGCCGCTTTCCATAGGGAATTCCACCAGATATTTCATCGCTTGTCTCCTCCTTGTCACCCTCTGGTGAAGGGTGTTGTCTGGGTTCCTACTAGGAATCACCCCATTTCCTAGTAGGAACCGCCACGATTCCTACTAGGAACCAGGTCAATTCCTAGTAAGGATTGATAGGATGCCTAATAGGACTCTCGCCAACCAGCCCACTCAGGAGACCGGATCGTCCGGGTGTTCCGCGTTCCACAACGCCACCAACTCGTCGCCGGACTTGCCGATGTTCTCGCGACGCTCGATCTCGCCGTGGAACTCGGCGTTGAGCCGGGCCTTCAGCGTGGAGTCGGCGCGGTGCCCCACTTTGACCGTCCCGTCCAGGTCAATCGAGGGGGTGTAGGTGCCCAGCCCCTCTAACTTGACCGGACGGCCGGCGGCGGCGAAGAAGACGATTGCATCGCGCAACTCCAGGAGCACCTGGCGCACACCGCTTTCGTTCAAGCCGGTGCTGCGGGCGATGAAGGAGACCATCTCCTCCATCTCGACACGTTTCCCCAGGACGATCCGGGGCCGATAGGCATTGATGGCCTTGATGCGACTTGCCATGATAGTTACCTCCTTAACTCTATTATGGATCTATCTGCGAGAATCTGACTCTCAATCCTCGAGTTCTCACCCGTTCTGCCCGAATCAGGAATCGCTAACCGGAGTCGTTGGTAGGGGAGGAGGTGGTGGGAGCGGTGGTACACTTGGCTTTGGCGGCAACAATGACGGTACAATTGACTCGGTGGGAGTCACAGTAGCGGTGGATGTGCTAGTGGGCGTGGGCGTGGGCGTGCTGGTAGGTGTGTATGTGAGCGTGATAGGAGATACTGTAGTGGGTGGGGGCGGTATCGGGATAGGAGATGGTGTTAAGGTCGGCGTCCTGGTCGGAAGTGGAGTCTTCGTTGGCACCGGCGTTGGCGTGGGAGTTAATGTTGGTGTATGGGTCGGAGTTCTAGTTGGTGAGGGAGTATCCGTTGGTGTCCGTGTCGCCGTCTCAGTCGGAGTCGAAGTATCGGTCGAAGTCGGCACCGAAGTTCCGGTCAAAGCCGTCAAGACAGTTGGAGATGAAGTGGCGGTCAACGTCGGCGTACTCGTGGCAACAGAACGGGACGCCGCCAGCCGCCACGCCAAGCAGGCGATCAGACACGACAATACCGCTACCACGCCTAATACGGGTTTCGGAAACGGATTGCGCTCCATAACACGCCCGGCAGAAGTTATCTGGGAGTCAGTTACGGACCGGCAGCCTAATCATCGGCCGTCGTCACCTTCAAATGATAGCGCAGGTCTCCCCCTCCTTCTTCTTGAGTGGCGCGGTAGACACGCACTATGTATTTGTCGTACGGAAGGGGCAGGGGACCAATTGTTGCGGTCAAGAACTCGCTTGCAGTAGGCCCCGTAGACTTATTCACTGTCACCCACTTGCCCTCATCACCTAGATCGGGGTTCCAAAACAACAGATATAGGTCGTAGTTGCATCCTTTGTCGTCCAATTCCCCTGGCTTCAGCGAGATCGTTATCGTCCTGGTATCCGACATAGTGAAGGAGAACAGATCGCTATAAGGATACTCCCCGTCATCTTTCATATTGCCACAGTAGGTAGGTCCGAACTGGATCGGCTCGCTCTCGGTGTATTCGTTGTTGGGCTCATGCTCCCAGGAAATACATGCCAGGTCGCTGTTTCTTAACACCACCGGCAGATACAGCCGCATTGGGTGCATGTAGAGCGTCACCGGCACGATCTGCGGCGTCCGCGAGACCCCGACCTGCCCGCTGATGACGATCGCGGCGGTGTAAGCACCGGCCCCCAGGCCACCGGTGTCGAGTGAGACCGTTACTGTGCTCGGAGCCGTGCCCGAAGTCGGCGAGAGGGTCACATGAGAGGCCAGCGGGGAGGTCGGCGGGACGGTCGCCTGCCAGGTCAACGTGCCGCTGCCGACGTTGGTCACTTGTATCTGCTGACCGACCGGCGACACCCCGCCGACGGTAGCGGTGAAAGCCAGCGTATCGGGTGCGACCTCCAAAATCGGCGTGCCGGTCTCGGCTGCTACAGTGGTGAAAGTCAACACCGGACCGGTGGTGACGCTGACGCCATCGCTGGCGGCGACCTGCCAGGAGTAAGTGGTGTCGTAACTCAAATCGGTGAGCAGGAGAGCCGTTCCGGTGAGCGTTCTGCTCTCGGTGAGCCAGCCGTTGGCTCCCCAGGTGACGGTGTAGACGAGCGGGCTGCACTCCGGGTCGGGGTCGCCGCCGCTCCAGGTCAGTGTGGGCGAGATGGGGACTTGCACGGCTCCGGCGGCCGGGTCGAAGTCGCCGGGTACATCGGGGGCCGTGTTCGATGTGGTGAAGTGGTATACCGGACTGGCGACCGCTTCACTGATGCCGTTGGTGACGGTGATCTGCCAGTAGTAAGTCGTGTGAGGGCACAGCGGGCCGGGGTCGTAGGACATCACATGGGTAGTGGTGACGACCGGCGGAGGGTCAACCGGCCCGAAGGCGATTGTGTAAGTAACGGAGAGGCCGGCGGGCACGTCCCCATCGCCCCAAGAGATGGTCTCGGTGAACGGCACACCACTCTCGCCATCGCCCGGCGACGGGTTGGCGATCAAGTCGGTGAGCGGGAAGGTGGTGATGAACTGCCACGCGCCGCCGTAGACGGAGGTAATGCCGTCGGTGGCGGTGACGCCCCAGGTGCATAGAGTGCCGGTGGTCAACCCGGTGGGGGTGTAGACAGTCGCGTTGACGACGGTCGCGCTGATGCGCAGGCCGTTGTCACACCGGAGGGAGACGGTGTAAGTGACCGCCTGTCCATCGGGGTCGCCTCCGGCCCAACTCAACGTTTGTGTCAGAGGTATCCACTGCGCACCGTCGGGCGGAATCGGGTTGGAGGGCTGATTGGGCCGCTCATTGGTGATGGTGAAACTGAGCGTCGAGCCGGCGGTAACGCTGACCCCATCGCTGGCGGCGACGCGCCAGTAGTAGGTCTTCCCCCGCGCCAGCCCGGACAGAGAGTAGAAAGTGTCGCCGGTGGAGTAAGTGACCGTCGGAAGGTCTGCGCTCCACAGGTAGATGGTGTAGATGAGAGGTTGACATTCGGGATCTGGGTCGCCGCCGTTCCAGGACAGGACGACCGAATCGAGCGGCAGACGCACGCCACCAGCCGGGGTCAGATTCCCCGGACGGTAGGGGGCGTGGTTCGACGTCGTGAAACTGTAAACCGGGCTGGCGGTGAGGCTGAGTCCGTCAGCGGCGGTGATGGCCCAGTGGTACGTGGTGTGAGGGCAGAGCAAGCCGGGGATGTGGGTCGTGTAGGGCGTGCCCGCGCTCACCAGCGGCGGACGGGTTGATGTGCCGAAAGCGACATCGTACACCAGGGGATTGCCGTCCGGGTCGGAGCACTCCCAGGCCAAAGTTTCGGTCAGCGGAACGTTGACCGCCCCGTCCGGCGGCGCGATAGGAGTGGGCACTGCCGGGGCCCGATTGACGACGGTGAACGTCCAGACAGCGCCGGACATCAGGCATTGTCCATCGTAAGCGTCCACCCGCCAGTAGTATGTCGTTCCCCCGCGCAGGTTGGCGACGGTGTAGGATGTCCCCTGGGTCGAGGTGATGACGGGGAGCGGGTCTTCGGGCGTCGGCTGGCGCGTGCCGAGGACCAGGATGTACCGGAGGTCGTCCCCGTCGGGGTCGCTGCTTTCCCATCTGAGCGTGACCGTGTACGGCAAGCCGGCGGCCTGCTCCGGGGCGAGGCGCGTGACTTCGGCGGGGCAGTGATTGGGAGTGGGCGTGATGCTGGTGGTGAACGACCACACCGCACCGGTGACCACATGGCTCCCGTCGGTAGCCGCCACTTGCCAGTAGTACGTCCGGCCCGCTTCCAGGCGTCCGGGGATGATGTACTCCTCGTCGGTCGTGGTGTGAACGACCGGCGGGGGGTCGCTCGCGCCGAAGGCGACGGTGTAGGTGACGGCGTCCTTGTTGGGGTCGCCGCCGCTCCACTGAAGCGTGACGAAATCGGGGATGTCCGACGCGCCATCAGCAGGATAGAGCGGCGTCGGTTCGTAGGGCGGCAGATCCTGTTGCGGCGTGATGGTGGTGGTGAATTGCCACAGCGGGCCGACGGTTTGGGACAGACCGTCGCTGGCGATGACGCGCCAGGTGTACAGGGTCGCGGTCAGCAGTTGTCCGGGGTCGTACCAGGACGCAGTAGTCGCATCGTTGATGATGGTGACGCCCCCTCGGGTGACGATGACGGTGTAAGTGATGGGGTCTTTGTTGGGGTCGCCGCCGCTCCAACGCAAGGTCTGGGTGAGCGGCACGTTCGACGCGCCGTCGTCAGGGGTGGGGTCATACGGGGCGTCGGGCGGGAGATTGGGCTGCGGTGTGGCTGTGGTCGTGAAGGCCCAGACTGGCCCGATGGTGGTGCTGAACCCGTCGGTGGCGGTGACCGTCCAGGTATACGGAGTGGCGAGCGCCAGGCGGTAGCCGGGGTCCCACGTGGTCGTCAGCACGACGCCGGTATCCACCAACGTTCCGCCGCTCCACAGTCCCACTGTGTAAGTGACGACCGGCTCCGTGATGTCCGGGTCGCCGCCCTCCCAAGTGAACGTGGTGGTGAGCGGCGTTTGCGTGTCGCCATCGGGCGGGTAGGGGTTGGTCGGGGTGACGGGGCTGTGATTGGCCGTGGTGAAGTGCCAGGAAGTGACGCTGAAGGTCAACCCGTCGGTAGCGGTGATGATGACGTAGTAGGTGGTGTGCGGCAGGAGCGTACCGGGGTCGTAGGATGTAGTGGTCGTGGCCGGGACTACCACCGGCGGCGGATCGGTCGGGCCAAAGGCGATGGTGTAGGTAACAGTCCCGCCGTCGGGGTCTCCACCCGTCCAGGTGATGGTCTCGGTAATCGGGACGCCGGTATCACCGTCCGGTGGCGTCAGGTCAGTCAGCGGGTATGGCGGTCTGTTGACGGTGGTGAACTGCCACGGGCCGCCGTAGGCGGTGCTGAGGCCGTCGGTAGCGGTGACGTTCCAGGTATAGCGGGTGGCCGTCACGAGACCGGTAGGTGTGTAGTAGGGCATCGGTACCACATCGGTGACGGAGAAGCCATCGCTGCCTCTGATGGAGACGGTATAGGTCACGCTGTCGCCGTCGTCATCGCCGCCGTCCCAGCGGAGCGTTTTAGTCAACGGCACCTGCACCGCGCCGTCGGCGGGGTCGGGGTTGCTCGGCTGATGCGGCGGGCGGTTGGCGGTGGAGAAAGCACAGATCGCCCCGACCGTGGAACTATACCGGTCATTGGAGACGACGAACCAGGTGTAGGCCGTGTGTGGAAGCAGACCGCCGAGGTCGTATTCTACGGTAGCGTACCCGTTGATGTCGTAGGCATCACTGGTCACAACGCCGGTGATCTCGCCCGCGGGGGAGAACAGGTGGATAACGTTCTCCAACGGGTCTTTATCAGGGTCTCCCACCACGATAGACAGCGACTGAGAGACCGGCACGCCGGTCGCGCCGTCGGGCGGGGTGCAGTTGGTCGGGGTGTACGGGTGGTGATTGTTGTACCAGGTCGGGACGGTGGTGAACGACCACAATGTGCTCACAACCGTGCTGATGTGGTCGGTAGCGGTCACGACCCAGTAGTAGGTGGTGTATGTCAGCAGTTGATGGGCGGGATTGTAGTGGGTGTACGGTGTGGAACCGACGAACGGCGGCGATGTGCTCGTGCCGAGGGCGACGTCGTAGGCGACCGGATTGCCGTCCACGTCGGGGTCGCCGCCGAGCCACGACAGGACCTGGGTAATGGGAACGTTGACCGCGCCCATCGCCGGCGTGGGGGTATGGACGTAAGGGGCCTGGTTGATTGTGCTGAACCGCCACCACGGCCCGACGGTCTGACTGTACGGGTCGTTGGCGACAACTCGCCACTCATAGGTCGCCCCGGCCACCAAGTCGGTGAATGTGCAGACCGGGGAGGTGGTGACACATTCGGATACCATCTCCGACGGATACACCCGCCGCAGGGTAACGGTGTACGTCACGGGGTCCAAGTCGGGGTCGCCACCGCTCCAGGCAAATGGGAGTGAACCGGTTGGTACTCCGGTCTCACCATCGAAGGGAGAGGGGTCGGCGGGGACATTGGGGGGATTATTAGGCGACAAGGTAGTACTGGTGGTGAAGACCAGAAGGCCGCTTTCGACGGTGCTGATGCCGTCGCTGGCCAAGACGCGCCAGTAATGCACCGTGTCGGTCGGCAGGCGACCGGGGTTGAAACTCGTGTCCGTCGTGCCGGACAGAACAGGGGGCGGCGGGGAAACCGTCCCGAAGTACAGGGTGTAGACGAGCGGGTCGCCGTCGGCGTCGTTTCCCTGCCAACTCAAAGTCTGGTTCGTGGGAGCGTCCGTGGTGCCGCTAGGAGGCGTGAAGTTGGAGAGGGTCGGGGCCTGGTTAGCGGTGGTGAAGACCCAGGTCGGCCCGCCGGTCTCGCTGATACCGTCGCTGGCGGTGATGACCCAGCAGTAACGGGTGTGCGGTAAGAGGTTGGGATGGTATGAGGTAATCGTCTGCCCCGTGGCCACGACCGTATGGGGCGGGCACTGGGTATCGAGGACGACGGTATAGAGCACGCTTTGGTTAGTGTCCCGATCTCCTCCTTGCCAGGTCAGAGCCGAGGAGACGGGGACGTTTTCGGCTCCGTCCCTGGGGGTGGGGTTCGTCGGGGTGTAGGGTGCGTGGTTGAAAGCAGTGAACCACCAATGCGGCCCATGCACTACGTCTATGCCGTCGTCCACGTCCACGTACCACTCGTACACTGTGCCGCTCAACCAGAACGTGGGGGTGACAAGAGTAGCGGTCGTCACGATGGTTGTCCAATTCCCCTCACCCTGCGGACGCCAGCGGACGGTATAAGTGAGCAAGTCGCCGTCCAGGTCGCCGCTCGTCCAACTGAGCGGGTGGGTCAACGTGACCTGGGTAGCGCCATCCGCCGGGGACGGCAGGAACGGTGTGATGGGCGGGCGGTTGATGACGTGATGTACCAGCGTGTCGGTATACACCGGCGGCGTCAATTCCGTCTTGCCCCAGGGGGTCATTTCGATTACGTCGCCCGCGGAGCCGGTCACGACGACGGTGTATTGGAGGTAGAGCGTGTCACCGGGGGGCAGGCCGGGGCCATACGTCGCCGTAATCCGGCGCGTGTGGGTGATGTTGTAATCCAGGGTACAGGTCACCGGTAACGGCGCGATGCATTGGACGCTGCCGGAGACGATAGTCGTGTAGGTCGGCACAACGGCATGCAGTTCGGAGAGGGTCTCGAGAGGAGTCGTCGCTGTGTTGAAGAATGCAACGGTGTAGGTGATTGGCTCACCGGTGAAGGTCTCTCCCCACGAGTGGGACGTAGAAGCCGGGGGGTCAGCCCAGGCGTCTAAATCCATGCACGTATCGAAGAAGCCGTCGTTTTCTTTATCTATGCAGATTACGGCTGTATCCAGGTTTTCACGGTCGTGGACAAACAGCACATGCCGATCTCTAGGCTCGATCACCATACCGAGGAAGGCGCGCTCGGTGCCTGAATAGTACTCGCCACTTGAATTGACCCAATCCCAGGAGACGTGCAAATTGTAGGTCAGCGGCTGAGCGCTGGGGTCCAGGATTATCTCGAAGCGGTCGGGGTTGCTCCCATCGGGTGTTGGGAGGTAGGGGGTAAGAGTGATGGTATGACCGCTCTTCAACGGCCCTCCTTCCAGGTCGTAAGCCATCGTGTAACTGTACGGCTCCGCGACTCCTCTCTTGTACACCGTGGCGGTGAAGTCGTCGAAATCGTAACCATCATACTGCGAGCGAGTGACAGCCAATCCATCACCATGCATCTGGATTGTGTACTCCTGCATCCGGCTCTCGAAGTGGAAACTGAAACGGGGGCCGTAGACGGAGATCGGATTGATGTCGCCAGGTGTGATGATGGAAGTGGTAAATTCGTAGTCGTCGTCTGGGAGCAGGAATACGCTATGTTCGCCGCTCTCGAGGCCCTCAGCGGGTATGTAGCGGTAGGCATCATCAATCCCGATGTGCCAGGTGTCATCCGTTCGACATTCCATCGCCCCACCCGGAGAGGCGCACCATCTCATCTTTAGCCCGTTCACCAAGATGGAATCGCTGTTCCGATTCATAGGCAGGTGCCGGGCTGTACGGTAATCATCCAGACGCGCATAGCGGAAGTAGGTCCCTCGCCACGTATGGGCAACGTCATTCACGTTTCCAAGCGGATAAACCCACTCTCCGGTTTGCATATTCACGATAATGTACCGGTTGAGGGCATCGCCAATATTGGGTGGCGTGCCATCCTGCCGCGGATGGTTGGGGTCATATACGTATATGTAAGCCCAGTCGCCTCCCTGTACTACTCGGTAGGGGAGCACAGAGTGCCCTACGGGGACGACATCCCTTGAACAACTCAAGGCGTTCTGTTCTAGACCAAGTATCACTGAGTTGAGTTGCCAGGCCACGCCGGGGCCGCTCCCATCGTCTTGCCCAAAAAGATCTATCAGTATATTCACCATCTCTGATGCACTGACTTTCTTCCCTTTTTTATGCATTACGTTCTGGGCTACTTGAGCGCCCTGCCACTTGACAGCGACATACCAAATGTAGTAGGGGTCGTAGTCCTGTAGATACAAAGTACAGGCTTCAGGTGGAGTGGGCCAGTAGCCGAACTCCTCCTCATCGTCTCCCACGAAATAGCGTCCGCTGACGAAGACCATCCCGTCGCAGATACCGCCCTGAGTGGCAGGCTCGAACAATTCCTTATACATGCGTTGCGAGTCTTTTCTGTATGCGTGAATGCCGAAAATTCCCCTGAAATTGTCAATGCTCGTGGTCTCTGAGTCGTTCACGCTGGAAAGAGCGCATAGTTCGGGGCGGTATCCGGTGTCGTAGACGTAATCCAGGGTCTCTAAACGAGGTAGAGGCGCCGGATGACGGGTGGCATCCAGGTCTACGTGCAAATGCACCGGGAACTCACCGTACATCACATCCAGGGGAGCGTGTTCCAGCACCGCCAATCGGACGGAGAAGGAGAAAGCCTGGCTGCCGTTCAACGGCACCTCGCCGTTGGTGGCTGTGAACCCAGTATCGGATTGCATCGTAAGCCAGCCACTCTCTAAGCCAGAGAGCGAACCGGGAACGTAGTATACTCCGTCTGTCACGGGGGCGTTGAACCACACACTTGTGTTGGTGGCTGTGGTGCTGCCGGTGTTGCGGAGTATGACCTCGTAGGTCAGAGTCATAGAGTACGCTCTGCCGTCAGGCAGATCGGCATATGGACGCGCCAGGGCGATGGAGGATTCGCTCAGGTCGGGGACGTTGGTCACGTAAGCGGTGGCGGTGATGGGCAGAGAAGCGGGCAGGTTGGTCGCCGAGAGTACAAACGTGAGAGGGAGTGGGTAGTTATCGGCAAGAGGGAAGGAGACACCCCCGGCTATTACCCATGAACGTGATTCGCCAGGCGGTAGAGCAGCGTTGTTCTGGTTGTTCACCAGCGTCCAATCGGAGACCTGAGCCGGCCGGATGTAGGAGACGTTGGCGTTTTCGAGGGGGGCGTCGCCGGCATTGGTGACGATCAGCGTGTAGGTGACCGATCGTCCGGGGATGACCAGGTCGGGAGCGATGAGGGTTGCGGAAAGCACCACTGGCGCAATGACCACCTGGGTAATAGAGCGGCCTACTTCCGCAGGGCCATCTTCCCCCATCGCTCCGTAGTAACAGCTGACCAGGAGGGAACGGTTGGGGAGTGTCAAGGCCGGGCGGGCCTCTGCCCAAACCGTTTGCGTGACGCCGACAGGCACTTGGACGTTCGTCCAATGGCAAGTATCACCTATCAGCGTACCATCGTGGCAGGTGACGTTGGAGAGTCCGGTCGGCAGGGTGAGGGTAATCTCTACCCCTCTAGCGTTCTCGCCCCCGTCGTTGATTAGAGTCAGAGTATAACGGGATGTCTGCCCGACTTCTATGGTCGGTACCGGTGAGGCGCTCAGGTCAATGCTCAAGTGTTCACGGCTGTACGCCAACACTTCGACGGGCTGGCCGGGCAGGAACGAAGCGCAGTCGCTGCACAGTTGGACGCCGTAATCGTAGTTGCGCAAGATCGTGCCATCGGTCAGTGGATTGGCGACGCGCACGACGAAGGAGAAAGAAACGGTGGTACTGCCGGAAAGCGTGAATGTGGGCCAGGTGATGACGTCGCCATCGCGTATGCCGCCGTCATAGGCGGCGACGAAAGTGGTGTAGTGGGGCACACGGTCACGCACCGACACGTCGGTGATAGCAGTGGTGCTGGCGTTGGTGATGAAGATCGTCCAGGTGAGCAGATCACCCACCCGTACCGGGCTGGGCGTCACGATCTTGGTAATAGTCAGGATGGCGTTAGAGGCCACAGTCGAGGGAATCCACTCGTCAATCTGGTCAACGTGGACAAAGGCCTGATTGGCGAAACTCCGTGCTTGCCCCGCGATGACACCTTCCACCGGAGACTCGACGGAGAAAGTGTACACCGCCTTACCACCAACAGGAAGCGGGATTGGCCCCCAGGTCAAGATACCGCCGACGGGTGTCTTCCCCTCGGAAGCAGAACGGAAGGTCGCTCCGGCGGGCACGGCGTCGGTGATGACCGCGCCGGTGGCGTTCTCATCGCCGATGTTGGTGATGGTGATTGTGTAGGTGACTGCCGTGTGAGGCGGCACAGGGCCATGCGGCATAACGGATTTCGTAAAATCGAACAGCGGAGCCGAGCGGTAGGTGGACGTCGCCCAACGAGTCACAGTGTAAGCCAATTTACTACTGGCGATGACCGCGGAACCGGTCAACACCGTGCCGTTCTCCAAGGGGGCGTTGACTTCGACCACGCAATACCGTTCGAGCGGAGCCGCGTAGCGGGTCACATTCGAAATCTGCCAGATTGCCGTGTTCCCTCCGGTAGATGATGCGCCGGGACAACTGACAATAGTCGTGAGTGCTGGCAGGGTCATAGTGAAACGAGCATCACCGTCGGCCAACCCGCCGTTGTAAAGATGGAGGGTGTAGGTAATGCGTTCGGCTACAACGGTATCCGCCGGAGTGGCCGTTGGATCCGCCTCCATCCATGACCCGCGAAAATCCGGGATTCTCACCCGTATGCCATCTCCACCCCACACATGGTCAGTGATGTTGCCGCTCCACCAGGCCTCCGAGTCGTTGTAGATGTATCCATACCAAAGCGGGGGAAGAATCTCCACAGTGACGGCTTCAGTCCTGGACATCCAGGAAGAGAGGTCGCCCAGTGAGCACCCACCAGGGGACTGAATGTCGGTACAGGTGGAATCGAGGTATTTCACTCCATCCGGCATCAAGTCATACAGATGTACGTCTGTGCAAGTGGTCGTGTTACGGCATTCCACCGTGTTGTAGTAAACGTGGATGTCTCCGACCTCCACGTAGTACGGTGACGACCACTTGTTCAAGCACAGGCTGCGCAGGGTAGTCGCTACGGTCCACGAGAAAGGCTCCGTCTGGTCGCTATCCACCCAGAAGGTGGCCGTCAGAACCGTAGAATCGGTGATCAGTTCGTTTACATCCCCGTATATGTTGATGGCTTCGTAGGAATCGTCGTTGGCCCATACTTGACCGATACTCAGGACGATCGTGTATTCATCCGAAGGAAGTTGCAATGTACCGGTGTGAGGCTGCGGTGGTGTGAACTCATAGGGATGTGAAGAGGAGCGCAATGTCAGAGAGACGGGCGAGTGGATGGTCATCGTGACGACCGTACCGGTGGCATGCTCATTGCCCGCGTTGTTGTTCAAGCGGAAGTAGTAGTACAGGCCGTCGCAGACCTCTCTCGTCACGTGGGGACCGTAATGTGTCACCTCCAAACTGGGGCTACTGGTCACGGTGACTGGAGGTGCAGAGGCCAGATACGGCGTCAGAGCCTCCGTCGCGCTGAAGATACCATCGAACAGGATCAAGGATCCGTTCGGCACCACCGAATCCACCCGCAACAACACGGTGACGTAATCGCTTTGCCCTATCAGCAACGGGTTCCGAAAATCACAGGCGACCTGTGCATTGCTGTATGTACAGGCCGGTATGTTGTAAGAGATTAGGGTAGTGTAGGTGGGTACATCTATACCGACGACGACCGGGTTCGTAGCCGTCAACGTCCCGTCGTTGGTGATAGCGAGCGTGTAGACGATGTAGTCAGAGGGGGAGACATAACGTCTACTGGGCGATATGCGCGATGGGGTCAGGTCTACCTGACTCGATATAGAAGTAGTGGCAACAGAAGTGCTCTGGCCCCAGTAGTGCTCCGTGACCGTGAAATAGTTAGTAACTGTCCATCCATCGGGGGCGGGCTTGACTACCGTGACCTGGTATGAGGCAGTGACGACTTCCCGACCGGCAACCGTGCCCCAGGTGAAACTTATCTCGCGGCCTGCAGGGGTGGCAGTAGGATGCGCAGAACCAGGAACAAATGCTGTACCCGGCGGGATGAGCAGATTCCCCACGACGTCGAACGCTTTGGCCCCCTCGTTGGTTATCGTCACGGTGTAGGTGAGCACCTCACCCGGTATTGCAACGGCCTTATCAACTTTCAGATCAGGCACCAAACGTGGGTTGCTACTGACCATCAACGAGTCAGTGCGCGTGAGCGGCGCAGTGCCGGTCACACCAACTCGCATTGTAAACGTCAGGTATGTGCCATTCGGCAAAACGGCCAGACTGCCAAGCCTCACCTTGAAAGAGCATAACGCCTGTTCCATATCAGGCACGTCCACAATCCAATGAACGTTGCCGGTAGATGGGGAATACACACACGATCCGGTCAGATGAGAAGTGTAGGTTACATTCTCCGGCAACGTGATTGTAGAGTTGACGTCACGCGCCTCGGTCAAGCCGTCGCTGTTGTCTATCCTGGCCGTCACCGTCACCAGTGTCTGCTGGATGGCTATCTCAGGCAATACCTCAATGGAGGAGGCGGATAGATCAGGCTCGATGGTCAGCAACCGTCCGAAGATATCCGCGTCGTCCGGCCCATAACGCTCGTCACTCCACAGGAAGAGGATGTGGTTGTTGGCGTCATGCACCATCACCGGTTGATGCTGGCTTCCCAGTCCGGCGTCGTGAGAGGCGACAATTTCTCTCCCGAAAGGGACACCTGTCGCGTCAAGTCGGCGAGCGCGGATTGCGGTCGTATCAGTAAACGAACAAGAAGCCGCGACGTAGAACTCGCCGCCGTCCGGCCCTGCGCTGTAGAGTATGGCCGGCTTGCCATAGCAGGGCAATGCACTGTCCTCGAACACGGAGGCGGAACGGTTGAGGTCGCCCGCGGCGTTGACCGTAGCCACGTGGATGTTGTCATCCCGTGCGCTGTGCCAGGCGACGCTAAAAACGTCTTGGTCATCGTTGTAAGTGACCGCCGGGTGCGTCTGATGTTGATAAGGGTCCTCCACGGATATATGAGGTTCACTGTCGTAGAAGTCCCCATCCACCGCCCGCAACCTTATCACGGTGATTTGCTGCTCGGCGTCTTTGGTGCTCTCCCAGGCCACGAGGAAATAATCGCCGCCACTGGCAATGTCAGGATGGACGGAGGGGTAGTTGGCAGCAGGGGAGAACGAGAATTCCGTGTCGTTCCCGATGGGGACGCCAGAGGAATCCATCACCCGTTTCCAAATGTGCTGAGAGTTTTCGTCCTGCCACACCAATACCACCCGCTGAGTCGCTGGATTGTAGGCCAGCGCGGGGTGACTTTGATCACCGGATGCAGACACCGGGCTCGTCGCGGTGATGTTGCCGCTCTCGTCAATTAACCAAACGTAGATGTCAGTCTCACCGCTCAATATGGCCGTCGCTGCCAGAATGTAACGCCCCTCGCCGCCCGTGGCGGGAGGAATTGAGACCACGGCCGGTTGAGTGTATCCCAAAGTGCCGGTCAGGGGAAGGGTAAGCCAGGCTGTGGAGTGAACAAACGACTCCTCTAAATCAGCGATGCGGACACGTATAGTTGGAGTGGGTGAGGCTGTATCTACAAACGTCGCCAGATACTGATCCGACCCATAGGCCGCCGCCGGGCTATCCTCTGGGCGTCGAGAGGCTTGCACGGCCAGGTCACGCAGGGACAGAGGTTCAACGTATTGGGCATGGATGTCCCTGTTGCTATCCGTTATGACCCACGTAGCGACGAACAACTCGGTCGCATCGTTCAGGGACAAGTCATTTCTTCTCCCGGCAATGGCAGTGGAGTCATCCGTGTTACCCAGAGCCAGAGACTCTCTCCCGAAGTTTCCATCGCTCGTCAAGGGCACTCCCAAATCAGAAGCGTACTGTCCGTACAGGATGCCGTCTCGGTTCCAAGTGACTAAAAAGGTGTTGTCCCGCTGGTGAAATTCAACGGATGGCTGCGAGAGACTACTCGCCTCTCCGATGAAGAAGGGCGAGCCAACAGCAGCGGTGTTGGTTATCAGACGCCCGTAGATTCCGTACTCTCCGTTCCCTTCATATTGGCGCCAAACGGTCAGGGCATAATGCGAGGAACTGGCGTAGGCGACATCGGGCAGTTCAGGATAGCCCCCCTCGGGAGCGATGGTGAAATGTGAGCAGGTGGTCGCGCCGGCTGTTAAATAACAACCTGCCACTTTCAAATCGCTCGTCCTCCATACCACAAAGGCTCCCTCGCCGTCTGAAACTGAACGGGGGTAGGAGCCTTGAGAGGGTAGTGAAAAAACGGCTTCGGTCGTTCCTTGTGAATCCAGCCACTGGGCCTCTATGGATAAATCCGGTCTTTTGTAGAGCGCCAGGTACGGATGCGACGAGTTGACGTAAACTATGTTGGCATACTGCCCGCTGTCACGCAAGAGATTAGGGGAATAAACATAGCCATCAGCGGCAGATACCCGCTGAGACCGTATTTCGGCGTAGCCGGAGTTACAATAATCCCCTTCCGTGTAAAGCACGAGGAATTCATCGGTATCCTGGTTGTATGCCAGGTCAGGGAAACAGCGATTCTCGGCTCCCGAGCCGCCTAGCGAAGCGATGTTACCCAATTCACCATACCCGTTGAGCCAACGTCCCTGGATTGTAGAAGTAGTAGGAAACTTCACTTCCCACACAGCCAGGCATGAGTTGTGGAAGTCGCATGTCACGGCAGGAGCGATCTCATCCGTGACGTCATCGCCGGTCACCGACACCTCTTGAGACAGAGGCGAGACGCCAGCAAAGACCTGGTTCGTCAGTGCTATCTGTGGCAAGATCGGAGAGGAAAACCAAGATGGCAGTAATGTCCCAGACATGCCTCCCACCGTGCCAATGTCTCCATCGAATGCTCCGACTGGTGGAGCCCATAACGGAAGCAGCAACGAGATGATTGAGACGATGTTTAAGAGCCGAAATCCAGATTTCATGTCACCGCCCTCACTTTCTGCTAATCGAAATTCATTATTGTTTACAACTTGACGCGAATCGTTGATTAGTATAGCGTAATACGCCTGCGTCGTCAACTCGAGGTTCGCTCTGCACGCTCGTCATACGCGCTTATATTCACGCAATCCGAACAATCGTTGTCGTCTTGCTCCAACAGGCGATTCCCAGGCGATGCAGGCACGCAAGGGAACTATGCCGCCATCGTTGAGGAACTCGTTATATTTATACACCGGACTCAGTTGATCGGGATAATCGTCCGTGAGGATGGCTTCGGGGATGGAAGTTTCGGTGGGGTAAAGTCCGAGGCAGGCAGGGGATCCGATGGCGTCTGTCACTTTGTCACCCGACGCCGCTCGTTGCGCATCCAGCGCGGCAACAGCCCGGATAAGTTTCTCGCGCTTTGCGTATGTGGACTCGACCACTTGAGGCCTCTCCTCGGCCAGCCTGTCTGACACTTCGGCGGACGTATTATAACATATTCGCGGCAAACAAACCACCACGATCTAGGCGAGCGTCACACATTGGGGACAATCTCCTGGAAGGCTGAGGCCGGCCACTGGAGGGCCAGTCCTCGGAAAAGTTGGGCCATTGGCAACTTCCGCACCTCGTAGCCTGCCAGTTCCAGGGGACACT
>JALWUZ010000083.1 GCA_027079895.1 Anaerolineae bacterium | reverse complement strand
CACCGGGTCGCCGGAGAGCAGATGAGTCAGTTCGCGTCCGGCGGCGACCAGGAAATCCTCCCGTTCGCTCTCCGGGCGGCAGGCGGCGGCGGCCCGCAGGCTGGCCGCCAGCAGTTCATCCGCCGGTACCTCGCGGGCCTCCAGCACCAGCCGGAAGTAGCCGAACCGGTCGGTGAAGGCCCGCACCTCGTCGGCGTCGCAGCGGTAGAGCCAATCGAGCGTCACCGGCGGCTGGGCGGGGAGGTAGTGATGAATGGTCGTGCCGTCGTCGCTGCCCCCCACCGTCAGCACGCTGACCTCGATCGGCACCTGACGGTTGCGGCGTTGGTCGAGCACCACCTCCTCCGGCGGGTTGGCGCCGATGAAACGGCGCAGGAAGGGGTCGTCCTCGATACTCACATCGTAGATCAGGCCGTAGATGACGCTGCCGGGGATCAGGCCGTCCACCCGCACGAAGGAGCCGAAGGCCGGAATGTCCGGCTTCATCACCTCGCAGCCGATGACGAAACTGCGGGTACTGGTACGCAGCACCCGGCCCACTTTCAAATCCGCGTCGCTCATCGTCGTCTCCTCCCGCCGCTGCGGGTCAGGCTCTTGTAGAACGCTTTGGGGGACGGCGCGACCGTCACCCCGGCCCGCAGGAGGGCGGTGCCGATCATCTCCTGGAGAGCCTGCCGCTCCGGGCCGCCGATGAAGGCCAGTTCGTCGGCGCGGGCCAGGGCGTAGGGATAATCGCCGGTGATGCGGGCCTGGGCGACGATGGCCCCGTGGACGAAGTTCAGCCGTGCCGGGTTCCGCGCCACCCACTGCGGCACCTCCACCCGCGCGATGACCGGCGGCCGTCCTGCTCCGGCCAGGTTCAGGTAGAAAAAATAGACGGCGTGCCCCGCCGGGCGGTAATGCTCCTGATTGATCTGCGCCGGGCTGATGAACAGAGCCGAGCGGGCGCCGGGCGGCAGTCGCCCGAAGAGAGCCCGGTCGGGCAGATGTTCCAGCGGATTGGGCTCCCGCGTGGCCCGCTCCACCTCCCCGCCGACGGAGGCCAGGTGGAGCAGACGCACCACTTCGGCGTGGCGGGGGCGGCTGATGAAGGCGGCCACGGCGGCCCCGGACGCCTGGATGCGCTCCAACTGTCCCAGGTAGGCGGAGATTTTCGCCCGTCGCCGCACGTCGGCCCGCTCCTCCAGCACCCACAGGAGCAGAGTCCCGTCCACCAGCGCGACGGTCGGGCCGTTCTCCGGCGGCTCGGCCTCGCACAGGTCGGCCAGGCGGGTGATCTCCGCCAGGTCGCGCCGCACGTCCAGCAGGTTCCCGGCCACCAGGAGCCCGTCCTCGTACAGATCGGACTCGGTGTACCCCAGCGTCGGCTCGCTGGCCGGCTCTGGCGGCTCCCCGCTGCCGTGCCGATAGACCAGGCTGCCGATGTTGATGAGGTAGTAGAGGGCGACCTCGTGGCGGCTCGGATGGATGGAGGAGCCGTCGGCGGCGATGACGGTGAAGCGGGACGGCGTCTCCGGCAGGGGGAAGGCGGCGTCGAAACGTTCGTCGGTCGGGACGGCGGCGCGGGCCTGGGCGGCGACGGTGCGCAGGTCGCCGGCGGAATCGGTGTACATGGAGAGCCACTGCCGGGCCAGCGTCACCAGGTCGCGCTGCCGTTGCTGCCGGGCGGCGGCCTCCTGGCCCATCTCCTGCACCTGGGCGGTCAGTTTACTCAGTTCCAGCGTCACAACGGGCCCCCACTTCCGGCGCACCCTCCCGCCGGAGGCACTCGCGGCGGCGAACGCCGGATTCTCGGAGAACGAGCGCGGTTCGACGCCGACACGGACGGCCAAACGGCAGCGGGCGAATCCGCCGCCGTGTCCCCAACCTGGCTCACCGAAACTGCGGGAGGGCCGGTCGAACGGATACTGAAATTATACTTTAGTGGGGGTACACTGGCAAGCGGAGCAGCCGGAGTTCTTGCGCCTACGGAGGGGTAGGCGATGGCACTGCCATCGCCTACCCGGTGACTTCCAAAGGCAATGCCATCGCCTACCCAGCGACCTCCAACGGCGAAAGGTCGCCCCGGCCGCCGATAACGCGAAGCCCCTGGGAGGGCCGACATCCCAGGGGCTTCGACGGCGTCAGGTCGGGTTCAGCGGCTCCGCAGCACCAGCGGCAGGTAGACCGCCGCCTGTTCCGAGCGGGCGGGGACCAGCACCGCCGCCTGAGCGGTGTACACCTCCCCGCCGACGGTCGCCGTCACGCGGTTGGTGATGGTGACGGCCGGCCCCGCCTCCATCTCCAGCACCCGCGCCGCGTAGGAGAAGCGCAGGCGATGGCCGGAGGTCAGCACGCCGTTGAACTCCAGCCGGGCCGGGTGGTCGTGGAACTCCAACCCGCCGGTGACGCTCCCCGTCAGGCAGACGGTGCGCGTCGGCAGCGCGTCCAGCAGCACCACCGGCAGGTGGTCGTGGCCGGCGTTGGTGATGGTGAGGGTGTAGGTGACGATGTCCCCCGGCGCGGCCTGGGACGTGTGCGCCGCCTTGCGCATGGCGAACTCGACCGGCTGCTGGGCCACCTGGGTGGTGAGCACCGCCATCGCCTCGTCCGCGCCCGCCTGGGAGGTGGCGGTGACGACGGCGGTATCCCGGTCGCCGCTGTGGGCCTCGAACGGGATGGCGACGGTGACGATGACCCCCTGTCCCAGCCCCGGCGCGAGCGGGCCCGTCGCCGCCGTGGAGAGCGTCGTCGTCCAGAGGTGCCCGCCGACGGCCAGGGAGAAAGCGTCGCTGACGTTGCCAGTGTTGGTCAGGCGCAGGGTGTAGGTGACGGACGCGCCGGGGTCGCCGGTGCCGGCATCCGTGCCGGGGACGAGGGCCAGGCCGCGGACGATGGTCGCCGTCGTCGTCAGGACGGCCTGCCCACTGCCGCCGCCGGTCTGCGCGGTGACGGTGAGCCGCACGCTGTCGGTCGTGCCGCCCAGCGTCCCCGCCGGGACGGTGACGCCGACCGGGATGTCGGTCGCCGCGCCGCCGGAGAGCGTCGTCCGGGTGAGCGGCAGGTTGACCGGCCAGACGTTCCCCGCGCCGGCGATGGTGAAGGAGTCCGCCACGTTCCCCGCGTTGACCAGGTGGAGCGTGTAGGTCACGGTCTCCCCCGGCCGCGCGGAGCGGGTGTCCGTGACCGGCGTCAGGGCCATCCCGTAGACGGCGTTGGCGGTCGTCGTCAGGCGGGCGGTGGCGGAGGCCGGAGAGGTGCGCGGGTCATCGGCGGCGGCAGCGGTGACGGTGAGGCTGTCGTGGCTGTCTCCGGCGGCGGCGGTGGGAATCGTCACCCGCACCTGGAACTCCCCGCCCTCGCCGACGGCCAGCGGCCCGACGGTCGCCGGCGTCACCTGGGCGGGCCAGGAGTGGCTCCCCAGGCGCAGGTCAACGGTCCCGCTGATGGTGCCGACGTTCGTCACCGCCAGCGTGTACGTCACCGTCGCGCCGGGGTCGCCGGAGAGGGCGGCCACCGTCGGCGCGAGCCGCAGCGCGTAGTCGTGGACGGTGAGCGGGCGGCTGACGGCGGCGGACGCGCACAGGTTGCGGGCCGTCAGCGTGACGGTGTACGTGCCGATCGCGGTGTAGACGTGGGCGGGCGCGGCCTGGGTCGCGGTGTACCCGTCGCCGAAGTCCCACGTGAAGGCGGTGCCGTTCACACTGCGGTTATCGAAGGCGACCGGCCAGTTCACCACCGCCGGAGTGGGGAAGTCGAAGGCGGCGGTCACGCCGTCGGCGGTGGCGGTGACGGTGACGGGCGTTCCGAAGGTCGGGGTCGGCCACTCCGTCGCCCGCACGCTGTAGGCCGCGTTGACCAATTCCGTGCCGGAGGGGACGCAGGTAATGGCGACGCCGTAGCGGACGGTCAGCGCGTCATTGGCCGGGAGCGTCAGCCCCTTCCAGATGACCTGGGTCCCGCTCAAGACACCGCCGCCATCGGCCCAGGCGAACGTGGTCTGCGACGGCAGGGCGTCGCTGATGACCAGGCCGGTCGCCGGGCCGCCCTCGTTGGTGACGGTGATGAGGTACTCCATCCCCAGCCCCACGTCCACCCGCGCGGCGGAGGCGGTCTTGGCGATAGAGAGCGACGGCAGCGGCGGGAGCACCGTCATCGTGACCGGGTAGCGGAGGTAGGGTTGAGCCGCCGGGTCGTTGGAGCGGATGGTCAGTTCGCCGACGTAGAGGCCGGTCTCGGTGACGACGGCCGCGTCGAAGGTGAGCGGCACCGCCAGTTCGGAACGGGCCGGCACTGTGCCGCTGACTATCCCCTCGGTCAGCCAGGGGATGTCCCGCCGGTCGCAGGGGAGCGCGCCGGGGTACTGGAAGCAGATGGCGAGCCCGTCGTGCAGCGCGGCGGCGTTGTAGGAGTATTGCAGGTAGTTGTCGTCGCTCCCCCGGATGCCGACGGTCGCGCTGGCTCCATAGTCGTAGTCGGAGTCGCCGAAGACGGTGTCCAGGTACTGGAACTTGATGTCGTTGCTCTCCTCGTACAGGATCATCTCGAAGGTGGCGTCGCCGGTGTTGTAGTAGTAGTGCGGGCGGTCGTACCACTCGATGACGAAACGGCGGCTGGGGGCCGTGCCCACCGTTTTGTAGTAGACATCGCCGGTGTCGCTGTCTATGTCGTCCCAGAAGACGGCGATAATGTCGTCGGTGCTCGACGAGGAGAGGTCTTCGTTGGTGAACGACACCTCGCCGGAGGTAGCGCCGAACAGGATCGCGCCGTTGTTGCCGATGACCAGGTCGGAGGATTGGAGGCCGTAGAACTCGAAGGGGAACGGCAGCGTGACCCCCGCCTCGCCGTCGTCGCTCAGGCCCAACGGCGTGCCGTCGGTGGCGTCAATCCACTCGAAGAGCGGGCCGTCCGGCTCGTCGCTGTCCCGGAAGGTGTAGCCGAAGGGATCCGGGCCGCCGGTGGTCTTGGTGGTCGTGGTGAAGTCGGCCCGGCTCTCGATGATCTCGAAATCCAAGAGGCCCTGTCCGCTGTTGCTGATGGTCAGCGTGCGCGTGACCGCCCTCCCCTGGCGCAGGACGACGGAGAGACCGGCGGGCGGCTGAAGGGACATGTGCGCCGTCGGCAGTTGGAACGTCACCAGGGCCAGGTTGCTGGTGACGACGGCGATGTCGCCGATGGTGGCGTCGCTGAAAAGGGCCGCCGACGCGGTGGCGGTGTAGACGCCGGGCGCGAGCCCCAGAATCTCGAAGTAGCCGTCGGCGTCGCTCTCGTCGTCGAGGCCGGTCCCGTCCACCGTGACCGTCGCGCCGGAGACCGGGTCGCCGGTGTTCGCGTTCCGTACCCAGCCGACGATGCCGCCCTGGGTGGTAGTCGGCACGAGGGTGAGGTCAACGGTCTGGTCGCCGGTCAGCGGCAGGAGGACGGTCGTCGTCGGCAAGTGGAGGAGGGCGTCCGCCGTCAGGGTGTAGGTCACATCCTCCGCCAGGGTGAGGCTGTAGAAGCCGGTGGCCGGGTCGGTCTCGATGTGGGTCGTCGGCGGGTCGAAGGGGTCGCCGTAGATGTCGAGCGTCGCCCAGAGCGGGTCGCCGGTGACGGCGTCGCGGATGGTGCCGGAGATGAGGTAGTAGTCCGCCGGGGTCAGCGGGATGTCCAACGTGGTGGTCTGGTTCTCCATCACCTGGACGCTGCCGGTGATCCAAGTCTTGAAGCCATAGGCCTGGGCGGTGACGGTGTAGGTGTACTCCGGCAGGATGAACGAGTACCGCCCGGCGTCGTCGCTGGTGGTCTGGAAGGTGCGGGTCGGCCAGCCGGAGGCAGTGACGCGGGCGTCGGGGACAGGGATGAGCGCGGTGCCGGTGTCCCACACCACTTCACCGGCCAGCGTGCCGGGATGGGGGAGGTTGGCTTCGGGGAAGAGGTTGATGGAGGGGTCGCCGAGGATGTTGTAGGTCTCCCAGTAGTAGCGGGCACTGCCGGGGTAACTGGTCTGGACGGCGGCCAGGCCGGCGTAGGTCATTCCGGTGATGGAGGGGGCCGGGTCGCTGGTGAAGAGGGCGTCGAAGGCGGCCCGTTCCAGCACGTCGTCCTCGTCCCAGTAACTGGAATCGGAGGAGCCCCAGAAGGCGAGGGCCCCTTTGTTGTCCTGGAGCACCCAGGTCTCGCCGAAGACTTCCGTCTGGTCGAAGTCGCCGGTGATGCAGGCGTGGCTGGCGACGAAGGGGAAGACGCCGTTGGCGGCGAGGGCCCGCACGTCGTCGGCGTCGTAGTCCATTTCCCAGCCGGTCCAGCCGCCGTGCCCGGAGTAGATGACGGCCCAGCGTTCGTCGTTGATCGAGTTCTGGATGTCGGTGTCGGTGGCGTTGTGGGTGACGCAGTAGAGTTGGTCGCCGCCGGGCTGGGGGTTGTTGGGGAAGATGCCGGTGTACCCCTCCGGGTCGGTGTAGGTGTTGATGACGTAGTTGTGAGTCCCCTCGGCGACGGTGTACTGGTCGCAGGTGGCGACGAAGGCGATCTTCTTCATCCAGTCCTCGTCGCCGGTGCGCTGGGAGTAGGCGATGGCTTTGTTGACCATGATGTCCACCTGGTCGGTGGAGCGCACGGGGAATCGCCCGCGCCCGATGTCCGGTACCCAGTCGTCGCCGCCGTCCATCGTGGCGTAATAGAGATCGGTGATCTCCCCCGCGCTCACGCTGTTCCAGCCGGGCATAGTGTCGGTGTCGCCGACGAGGAGGACGTAACTGGGGGGCGTGGGCCAGGTGTCGTAGGCGTTTTGGATGTAGGCTTTGATGTCGGTGTTCGTCCCGCCGCCGATGGCGGAGAGGCGGGTGATGGTCACGTCGAAGCCGCGCGTCTGCTGAAGGGTGACGAAGGGGAGCATGTTGTCGTAGTAGGCGTCGGCGGTGATGATCAGGTAGCCGACGGCGGCGTTGGGGTGAGCCGGACGGGTGTAGTTGAGCAGTTGCCGCACCAGGAGGGGGTCGAAGGCCGGGGAACTGTACCGCTGGGCCAGGGCAGCGGTGCGGGCCAGGTCGCTGCCGGTCAGGTGGAGGCGGAGCCGAATGTCGCGGAAGACTCTCAGTTGGCCGGTGGCCGGGTTGTAGGCCAGAGGCCGCACCTCGACGACGAGGGCCCGGTGGCCGCGCACGACGTACTCCTGGGCGACGGCGACGACATCGGCTGGGTAGAAGGCGGCGGTGCGGTAGAAGTCCGCGTCCTTGACGAAGGGCCACTCCTCCTGCGGCTCCAACGACTTGGGGCGGGAGGGTTGCAGAGGCCAAACCTGGTGCGCCAGTCCCAGGTCGGCCAGGGAGTAGTCCGCATACTCGGCGTGGAGCAGTTCCAGGGTGACTCGTGCGCCGAAGGGGATTTCGACGCTGCGCCGGAGGACGGGCAGGTCGGGGCGGCCCGTCTCGGTGCCGTGGCCGAAGCCGTCGCCGCTCAAGCGGACGTAGGTCTCGCCGCCGGCCGTGACAGGGGCGGCCCAGACGCCGGGGATGTGAGCGGCGAGGTCAATGTGGCCCGCGTCGGCCTCGACGAGGGCGAGGGAGGGGGGCGCGGGCTCGCCGCCGTTGTCAATGGGCAGCCACAGCCGCCCGCCCTGGGCCTGCACGCCGCCCGCCGGGGCGAGGGCGGCCATCAGGCTCGCCAGGATGAGGGAGAGGAGAACTGGGATGAGGTTCTTGGTACGCACTGTTTCACTCCTTGTTTTGATGGGGGGATTTACAAAACGAGGGCGGCCCTGGATGGAAGGGCCGCCCCTGGCGGAGAGGGCGGGATTTGAACCCGCGGAGCATTTCTGCTCACGCGCTCTCCAGGCGCGCGCATTAGGCCGGACTATGCTACCTCTCCACGCCTATCGCGGCGGGATTATACCATCCACCACGCGGATTGGCAAGCCGGATTTACGGTCAAATGGGTAGGCGATGGCAGTGCCGTCGCCCGCCCAGCGTTCTCCAACGAACCGGACACCGTAACCGGCCTGTAACCCCTCCGTAACCCGCCCCACCCCAATAACGGGTACAATTGGGGCGATAGTCCTGCGGAGGGGTACGATGTCCATTGTCGAACATCTACGGGAAGGGATGCGGGCCGCGCGGGCCGGCGATTTCGAGCAGGCCCAGGTCTCCTTCCAGGCCGTGCTGGAGGAGGAGCCCACCAACGAGACGGCCCTGCTGTGGCTGGGGTATCTGGCCGACGACCCACAGGTCAGCCTGAAGTACATCACGACGGCGTTGGAGGCCCACGTGCAGAGCCCGCGAGCCTACGCCGCGCTGCGCTGGGCCTGGCGGCGGGCCGCCACCGTATCCACCGCCGCGCCCATGCCGCCGGAATCGGACGCCGGAGAGGGGCCGCCCACAGGGGAACGGCGGGGCCGCCCGGCGACGCGCTTGCCGCCCTGGTTGGGAC